>JAKPMS010000202.1 GCA_029548805.1 Spirochaetota bacterium
TTTGGTAAGGTCTTTTGCCCTTAGCACTATATCGCTTATTGTTTTGGCAGTATCGGAAACAGACAGTTTTTCCCCACTGGACACCTTTGTAACTTCCAGGGTTAATATAAAAAGGTCTCCGATTTTACCTAAAGTACCCGACATGATAAAATCTGCGCTTAAAGGCAATATCATATTATTAGCGCTTCCGAGGCTCAGTGCGCTTTCGGCTTCGCTCAATGCCATTTCCTGTCCCGCTGTGTCAATAATCCTGAACATGTCAAGTTCCGCAATATAGGAAACCACAAGGCGTTCCATCATGGCTGCATCACTGCTGCTCAAGGAAGTGGATATGAAGGGATTTATTCGCATAACAGCCATCCTGGCAGGCTGGGAGTACAAATGGCCATAAGCAAGAAGCAATATTGAAAAAAGTATTGTTTTATTTTTCATGTTACCTCCAGGCTATGCCTGTACTGTTATTTTCCAAACAATCGCAGGAAAAAGGCTTTAAGCGCTTGACAAAAACGCCTGAAAAACCCCGGATTTTTAAGTTTTTCAATTTTTTCTATGGCGTTTGCTACTTCATGGTGGCTCAATGCGGATCTTTGCAAGTTTTCTTCCAGTTCCAGTTCGAGGCGTTTTAGCGGGTCATTGTAGTTTACATAGGCAGCTTCTATATGTGTCCAGCCAAGAGCTTTGGCAGCTTCTATTCTCCGCCTGCCAGAAATGAGTATACGGTTTCTTGTTATAAGAACAGGGTGCAGCTGCCCAAGGCGCTGCATGCTGTCTGCCAGCTGATCCACATCCTTAATGCGTCTCCTGATGCGCTTTTTGATTTTTATCGAGGAAATTTTTACTTGCATTAAGTCCCGTTAACTCCTTGTTCCCCAATGTAACGCTGCATTGCTGTCTAATCAAGGATATTGGCAGAATCTATTGGGGTATAGCTGTTTTGTTTTTCAGGTCTGTCTTCTTTTGTTTCTTTTTCTTTGCCAAAGATTGTGTTGTTATCCTCGTTGTTGTTGGGGGTGTCGGGTTTTTGTGAATACTCCAGGCTTCTTAACAGTTCTTCCAGCTCATCGATATTGAAGTCCAGGCCGGTATTTATATCCCGTACTTTGTGAACAGACTGCTGCTCCGACAGGAAGCGGATGGCGCTTTCTGCATGCTCGGATTTTAGGCTGTGCAGATCACAGTACTGTTTGGGTTGGGTTCCGTCATAATAAACAAGGGTTACCGTGCCGTCTTTGCAGTATTCGGTGGGCAAAAGCCCCGAAACAGCACATACTTTTACATCCACCAGTCCTGACTGGGGCCTTATGAAGTCCTTGAACGGAAGATCCCGGTGTATTTCTTCCATATAGTTTGCCCACGCCAGTCCGGCAACAGTGGCGCCTGTCTGGCTTACTCCGAGCGAATTTCCCGGTCTGTCAAAGCCAAACCAAATTGCCGTGCTCATATATGGTGTAAAGCCCACTGTCCATGCATCAGCCCAGTTTTGGGTGGTCCCGGTTTTGCCTGCTGCCGGAATGGTATAGCGTTTGCCGTCTTTGTCCCTGTAACTGAGCTTGGTTCCCGAAGCCATGGGATAGGCTAGTGTGCCAACAGAAACTACACGCTTGAGCATGTCGGTCATTACATAGGCATTTTGCGGAGAAATAACCTGGATACCGCTACCTTTTTTCTTTTGCGCTGCGCGCAAATCCTTTTCAGGTTCCAGTATGGGGCGCCCGTTTCTGTCATCTATGGAAAGTATGGCTATGGGGCTAACCTCTTTGCCCTGGTTGGCAAAAACTGCAAAAGCCCTGGCCATCATTATGGGTGATACCGGGCTAATGCCCAAAGCCAGTGGATATACTCTGGGAAAAGAACTGCGTATACGGGCAGGGTCCTTGATATCCAGCAGCGCGGCAGCCCTGTTTATGGCAGCATCAAAGCCTATGGTATCCAGCACTTTTACAGATGGTACATTCATGGATTTGGCCAATGCATACCATGTGAGCACCTGCCCCATCCACTCGCCCTTGAAATTCAACGGAATATATGGAGTGCCATCGTCATTGTAAAACACAACAGGGGCATCATATATGAGTGTGCCTTGGGTAAAACGCCGGGAGTCTATGGCTGCAGAATAGTAAAGGGGTTTGAAACAGGAGCCAGGCATAAGCTGGGCCTGGGTTGCCCTTATAAGCTGGTTGGACTGGTCAAATTTCGAGCCGCCAACCAATGCTTTTATATGCCCAGTTTCGTTTTCCAGTGTTATTAGCGCGCCTTCCACAACATTTTTTTCCAGTTCCAGCTTGGAAGCGCCATAGCTGGCATTTGTTGCCAGCTTCAGGGTATCCAGCCCAAACATCATGGCCATGGCATCCACTGTGCTGTTTAGCTTTTTTCGGTAATAGTCCATTACTCTGGCTTCCAGCCTGGACTCCTGAAAAAATATACTTTCCAGGTTAAAAGCCAGGCCCAACAGTTCTGTCATGGGCGTGTACAAGCGCTCGGCTTCTTTAAGGCGGTTTGTGCTGGAAGACAGGTATTCCTTGTTGATTTGATCCAGATAGCGGCTCATGTATTTGTCTGCAAAGGCCTGATAATCCAGGTCAAGACTGGTATGTACAGTCAATCCGTCCTTGTAAAGGTCGGTGGAGCCATAAAGCATGCCTTCCAGCTGACGGCGCACATATTCGGAAAACCATGGGGCTTTGTCATCCCTGTTATAAAAAGCAGAGCTGGCTACCCTTGTATAGTCATAGTTGTCCCAATACCTAGCAAAGGAATCTTCTGCTGCCTCTTTTGAAATATAACCCAGGTCAACCATCTGGTTAAGAACTTCCTTGGAGCGGTCTCTGGCTATGTTGGGATTTTTTATGGGATTATACCTGGTGGGGCTGGACAGCTGAATGACCAGAATGGCTGATTCGGCTATGCTTATGCTTCTGGCGGAATGACCAAAAAAATACTTGCTTGCCGCTTCAACGCCGTAAACACCGGGCCCCATGATCATGCGGTTTATGTATAGTTCCAGGATTTCCTGTTTTGTAAAACGCCGCTCCAGCTGCAAGGCCCACCACAGTTCCACAAATTTTCTTCTGAAGCTTATGTCCCTGCGGTCGGCATACAGGGTGCCTGCCAGCTGCAGGGTAATGGTAGAGCCTCCACCCATGTTTTTTTTGCTTATAATGCCCAAAAAAGCCCTTACATAGCCCTTTAGCGTAAAGCCAGGGTGTTTCCAGAAGGACTGGTCTTCCCTTGTGATCAATGCATCTATTAAATGCTGCGGAAGTTCTTTTATTGAAACAATTTCCCTTTTTTCGCTGGAAGCAAATTCTGTAATGAGTCTGCCCTTGCTGTCCAATAGCCTGGAAGGAAGCGGCGGATCAAAACTGCTGAAGTTTTCAACAGACATTATATTTTTTACAGAAGCAATGGCAGTTCCTAGGCTAATGCCAAATGCAATTGCAGCCAGAATTGAAAATATAATGAGGGTTTTTAACATTAGGCTTTTTCTGGATTTTCCGGACATATATTGTTTAAGCCTATGCGAAAGCGCAAGACAAGGTCAAGTAAAAAAAAGCCGGTCATGATAGACCGGCCAGCCCTGACAGGCTTCAGGTTTCTGTCTGCAGCTATTTGGGAGGGGGCTGCAGTAGTTCCTGCTTGTATGATTATCGGTATATGCATTTATTTTTATAGAATTTTGGCTTGATGTTTTGCATTTTTATGAATAAATTGTTGATGAATTTGCTTTTAGCATAGGCTATAGCTAAACTTTAAACATAGTTCTGGGTGTTTTGGCCTTCAGACTTATTTAGCTTAGATTGATTACTCTTTGGGAGGTTTTATGAAAATAGCCATTAATGGCTTTGGCCGCATTGGGCGCCTTGTTTTTCAATCACTGGTGGAACAGGGCTTGCTTGAAAAAAACAAGATAGACGTGGTAGCTGTCGTGGATGTTACAACCGATGCAAAGTACTTTGCTTACCAATTGCGTTACGACTCGGTTCATGGCCGTATGGCGGCAGATATTTCATCCAAAAAAAGCGATCCATCACTGCAGGAAGATGACGTACTGGTGGTCAATGGCCATGAAGTAAAATGTGTAATGGCAGAAAAAGAGCTTAAAAACCTGCCTTGGGCAAAGCTGGGTGTGGAGTATGTCATAGAAGCTACAGGGCTGTATGCCAATGAAAAAGCATATGACCATCTGCTGGCAGGAGCCAAGAAAGTCATTATCAGCGCTCCGGCAAAAAGCCAGGATGAAAGCAAAAAAATCAAAACTTTTGTAATTGGTGTCAATGAAAATGAATATGATCCGGCTACACATCATGTTATTTCAAATGCGTCCTGCACAACCAACTGTCTTGCCCCCTTGGTGCATGTTCTGCTTAAAGAGGGCATAGGCATAGAAAAAGGCCTTATGACCACCATTCACAGCTATACCTCCACCCAGAAAACTGTGGATGGTGTATCCAAAAAGGATTGGAGGGGAGGAAGAGCAGCTGCCATCAACATAATTCCTTCCACAACTGGCGCTGCCAAGGCTGTAGGAGAAGTACTTCCGACTACAAAAGGCAAGCTGACAGGCATGTCTTTCAGGGTTCCTACTGCCAATGTATCCGTAGTAGACCTGACTTTCCGCAGCGAGCGCGATACTTCCATTGAAGAAATTAACGCCCTTCTAAAAAAAGCAAGCGAAAGCTACCTGAAGAACATTTTGGGCTTTGGCAATGAAGAACTTGTATCCACCGACTTCATTCATGACAAAAGGTCTTCCATTTATGACAGCCTGGCAACACTGCAGAACAACCTGCCCGGCGAGAAGCGCTTTTTCAAGCTGGTTTCATGGTATGACAATGAATGGGGATATTCTAACAGGGTTATAGACATGTTGCTCCACATGTCCGGCTTCAAACGCTAAAAAGACAGGCCCGCCTTTCTGCTAGCTTAAAAACAAAAGCAGAAGCGGGCCTTTTTTGTATGCAACTGATTAGTCGATTAAAAAAATCATAAATTTTTACTTAAATAGAACTGCATTAGCAGGAGGACTGCCTTGATTAAAACCATTAAAGACATTGACTTGAATGGCAAGCGCGTTATCATGCGGGTGGACTTTAATGTTCCCATGAAAGACGGAAAAATCCAGGATGATACCAGAATAATAGCTGCTGTTCCAAGCATAAACTACATAATGGAACACGGAGCAAAAAGTCTTGTGTTAATGAGCCATCTTGGAGATCCAAACAAGGATCTTAAAAAAGAAAAAGAAAAGGCGGAACGTTCCGGTAAAACCTGGAACGAGGAAGGATACTTGGCCGGCAAGCACAGAATGCGGCCCATTGCCGAATACTTGTCGGCTTTGCTGAATCGTCCCGTAATATTTGCCGGAGAAGACGGCTGCTTTGGCAAAAAAGCTTTCATAGAAGCCCAGGCGGATGCTTCCATAATCATGCTGGAAAACACCCGTTTTCACAAGGAAGAAACCAGTAACAACCCTGAAGAAAGGGATGTTCTGGCAAAAGAGCTGGCCGGCTACGGAGACATTTTTGTGAATGACGCTTTTGGCACAGCTCACAGGGACCATGCATCCACTGCGTCCATTGCCAAGTTTTCCGGGCTTTCTGTGGGCGGTCTGCTTATGGACAAGGAAGTTTCCTATCTGGAGTCCATGATTATAAATCCGGTAAAACCCATGCTGGCCATCATTGGCGGAGCAAAGGTAAGTTCTAAAATTGCTGTGCTGGAAAGCCTCCTAAAAAGTGCTTCCGCCATGATTATAGGAGGAGGCATGGCTTTTACTTTTCTTAAAGCTGAAGGCCACAAAATAGGCAAGTCTTTGGTAGAAGACGATCAGCTGGATACTGCCAGGGCAATATACGCTGCCGCCCAAAAAGCAGGGGTGGAGTTGCTGTTGCCAGTGGATTTTTTGTGTGCAGAGGAATTTGAGCCAGATGCCAAGGTCATAGCTATAGACAAGCAGGACTTGCCAGACCATCTTATGGGGATGGATGCGGGTCCCCGGTCCATAGAATTGTTCAAACAGGCTGTAACCAATGCCAAAAGCATTATATGGAACGGTCCGCTTGGCGTATTTGAGTTTGATGCTTTTGCAGGCGGTACAAGGGCAATGGCAGAAATGGTGGCAGAAGCTGCTGACAGGGGTGCCATAGCGGTGGTAGGAGGGGGCGATTCCGTAGCCGCAGTGAACAAGTTTGGGCTGGCTTCCAGGATGAGCCATGTATCTACCGGCGGCGGCGCTTCCCTGGAACTGCTGGAAGGCAAAAAACTGCCCGGCATAGAAGTGTGCCGCTAGTTTTTCTTAAACCCGGGGTTTAATTTTGCCCCAATAGCTTTATTTTGTTGAATTAACAGGAGTTTGGACATGAAAAAATATTATATGGCCGGCAATTGGAAAATGCATAAAACTGTATCCGAATCTGTTGCCATGGCTGAAGAGCTTAAAAAGGTGTTGGCGGCTTGCCCCGAAAAACTGCTTGTTGCCCCGGCTTTTACTTCTCTGCAGGCAGTTGCTACTGTATTGAAAGGCTCCAACATCCTGTTGGGCGCCCAGAATATGGGGCCGGAAGAAACAGGTGCACATACCGGTGAAGTATCTGTGCTGATGCTTAAGGATCTGGGGGTCAAGGCTGTTATTTTGGGGCATTCCGAAAGGCGTCACAGCTATTTTGAAAATGATGAACTGGTCAACAAAAAGCTGCTTTTGGCACTTAAGCATGGCCTGGAACCAATACTATGCATCGGAGAGACCCTTCTGGAGCGGGATTCAGGCAAATTGGAGGAAGTAATCTCAAGGCAGCTAAAAGACGGGCTAAAAAATGTTAAGAAGCCGGATTTAAAACAAGTTACCATAGCATACGAGCCCGTGTGGGCCATTGGTACAGGAAAAACAGCCACCCCAATGGACGCCGATGCCGTACACTTGTATATAAGAAAGCTTTTGGCAGAAATGTACAGCCCCGAGCATTCAAAGGCCATGTGCATCCAGTATGGGGGATCCGTAAAACCGGAAAACACAAGGGAACTTATGTCCATGCCAAACATAGATGGAGCCTTGATCGGCGGAGCTTCTCTTAATGCGGACAGCTTTGTATCCATTGCCATGTTCCGATCCTGATATAGCTTTCATTATGGATATGACAAAGTTTTTGAGTTTTGTCATATCCAGTAAAGGGTATTGCATGGCAGTATTGCTTTGGTATAAACTCCTTTGAACTTCGCTTGCCGGTTTAAGGCAGCATTAATATAATAAGAGGACCTCTAAAAACTTCAGTTTTTAGAGGTCTACCGTTATGTAAGTATAAATCCTGTAAGGATTTATAAAGGGCACCTTGAAAAATTAACAAGTTTTTCGAGGTGCCCATAAGACTTGAATAATCGGAGTCAGATAAATGGGTATTATTACAGTTGTTCTTCTTGTCCTGTTCTCTATTGTATGTGCATTGCTTATATTTATGGTTGTCATTCAGGATCAGGAAGGTGACGGCCTTGGAGGACTTTTTGCCAATGCCGGAAACGCAGCTTTTGGCTCCCGTTCTTCCAATGTAATTGTAAAATTTACCTATATTTTGGGTGGCCTGTTTTTTGTTATAGCCTTTGGCCTGGCCGTACTCAACAAAAGCAATACCGACAGCCTGGACAGGGCACTCAAAGCAAAAGAAGGCCAAAGTACGGAATGGTGGGAACAGGCTCCTGCAGAAGCTGAAGCAGCAGAAAGCGGCAAACAAGCAGCTGAAGCTCCGTAAAATTGTTTGTAACTCTTTAAAACAGGAAATAATAATACTTGGTAAAATCTGACATGGACGATTTATATGCGGTTTTGGGTGTCCATCCAGATGCCAGTGTACAAGAAATAAAAAGAGCTTTCAGAAAAAATGTAAAATTTTCCCATCCCGATACGGGAGCAAGAGACCCAGAGTCCATAAGGCGCCTCCTGGATGCATACAAAATCCTGTCCAACCCGAACAGCAGGCGGGAATATGACCGCAAGCGCTTGCGCATCATACGAGCCGGTTCAGAAAGCAGTTTTAATTACCGGCTGTGGCTGAAAGAAAGACTGGACGAACCCGAGTATATTGCAAAACTCATTTTCTATGATTTGCTGCACGGTTTTGAAGAAGAGGCTCTGGATCTGTATGACTCCATAGCAGGAATAGATCTGGCTAGAATGGAACGTTTTTTTGAACGCTCGGAAGCTATGGATGCGGAGTTTTGCATAGCAGAAGAGTATATGGCAAGAGGCCGTTTTCATGATGCCTACAAGGTTCTTAAAAAATTGATATCCATGGAAAAAAGGTCACCGGGTTTCGGCTATTTTTTTGAAGTTGTCCTTTTGACTTTCAGGCGGCTTGTTCTGGATTCCATGAACTTACTGCCGGGGCGGGAGCAATATCTTGCCCTTCTGGATGATGCGCTGGCACTAAAAAGCTCGGCAGAAAACGACGCCGTATTTTTCAGGAAAAAAGCTGAAGTCCTGCTGGAATTGAAGCGTATTGACGAAGCCAAAGAGGCACTAAAGCATGCTGTGACCATTATGCCCAGGCTTGGAGGGCTGAAAAAACTCAAGACTTCTTTGGCTTCTTCAAACGCACAGGAACTTGAAAACATGCGAGAATTCCTTTAACGTGCAACAATCGTAATTGTAACCAATTGTGATTGTTAACAATTTAGTTTTATTAGGGAGCTGGTATTATAAAAGCTGTTCCCAACAATAAAGGGCATTTTTAAGCATAAAAGCGTATAATGTTGTATACGGTTTTTATGTTTGGCATGGAAAACTGCATTTTAGAAATTGAAATTGCTGCTTTTATAAAGCAAATCCTGTTTTGGAGAGTGTCAAAGTGAGAAAATTGATATTTACCTTTGTTGCCTGCTTTTTTGGCTCCACACTTGTTTTTGCCCAGGCCCTGAGTACCAGCCTGGGTAATCCTCTGGCAACAGTAAAACTGGTCAAAACTGAAGTAATTTCTGACAAGTTTTTTAAAGAAGAAGTACAAAAGCTGGAAAAACTAACTGGCCAAACCCTTACAGCGGATCAACGCAAATCATATTTGGAAGATATAATAAATGACAAGTTGTTTTACCAGATGTGCGAAAGGGACGGAATCAAGGTTAGCGACGGAGAAGTGGACTCTATAATTGCCAGAGTCAGAGCCCAGCGCCCTGCCGGAGAAAGCGATGCTCAGTTTTCCGCATTTTTGGCCAGCCAGGGCATTCCTTTTGACCAGTTCAAAACCTACTACAAGAAACAACTTTTGGTTCAGCGCTGGCTTATGACTTCCAAGGCTAAAGAAATAGCGGCAATTGCTCCCGTTAGCGCCGCAGATGTGCTGGCTTATTATGAATTAAAAAAAGCTGAACTCATAAGGCCGGACACAGCGGTACTTTCTGTCTTGTTTTATCGTTTCAAGGATGCCAGCGCAGCAGAAAGGGAAAAAGGCGCCGCTCTAATGAAGCGCTTGTCCGAACGCCTTGCCAAAGGGGAATCCTTTGATGCCTTGCGTTTTGCCGCCAAAGAAGGCGGCTACGAAGCCACAAATACCCCGGAATATTTTGCCAGGAGCGAAGCATCCATTGCCCAGTTCGGCAAAGCTTTTTATGACATGGCCTTTTCCCTTAAAAACGGAGAGCACTCCATACCTTTTGAGACAAGCCAGGGCTGGTGGATTATCAAGCGCCTGGACTTTTTGGCACAAAAACAGCTTGAGCTAGGGGACGCCATAAGGCCGGGGCAGCCCGGCACAGTCCAGGATCTTATATCCCAGGAGCTGGCAAGCCAGAAAGAAAATGCATTTATACAAAAAGCCTTTATTGATTTGTTTGCCCAGTTAAGAAAACAGGCAGAAATAGTATACAAGGGAACGCCATAATGGCTTCCAGACGGAAGGCAAGGATACTTGCCTTCCAGGCCTTGTATGCCTGGGACGCATCAAAAACAGCCAAACAGGAACTGCTGAATTTTTCATGGATTGGCGAAAAAAGCGCAGCAAGGGATGATGAAGAATTAAAAGCTTTTGCCAGCCTTTTGATTTGCGGAACCCTTGAGAATATAGATGCCATAGACGAGGCCATAAACAGCCATTTAAAAAACTGGGTACTGGAGCGCCTTAAAAAGGTTGACTTGGCCATATTGCGGGTATCTGTTTACTCCCTGCTTTTTCAAAAGGACATGCCGGCCCAAATCACCATGGATGAGGCAATTGAAATAGCCAAGGAATATGGGTCGGATGAATCCTATCGCTTTATAAACGGGATTCTGGATTCAATATGGAAAGAAAAAAAAACACAATAAAGCGCTTGCAAGCAAGAATGGCTTTTTACCCAGCTATTGCTACATTACTATGCAGTATTTTTTTGATGATATCATGCAACAAGTCAGCGCTTTCCTTTAACGGACTCCTTTTAAAAATAGACAACAACAGCGGCGCTGTAACCATAAGCGTATTGGAAAAAGCCGCCAGGCTTTCTTCCGGCAATGCCGAGAAGCTTAGAATACTAAAGCGGGCCAGGCTATACGGGACAGAAGTATACGGACAAATTGCCAGGCTTATACAGCAAAACGGCCAGCCATTGTCCGAAAATACCGCCCTGAGCCTGCTGGACGCCTTTTTGGCTTCCGGTTCCTACAAAGAAGCATTTTTGCTTTTTGAAAAAAGCATTGACCCCAAAAGCAGGCCAAGCGAATATGCGGAGCTGCTTGTCAGGGCTTTCAGGGCCGGCTTCAAGTTTGAGCCGGGGCCGGAAGCTTTGACAGCCTGTTTTGACTACAGCAATGATGCAAGGTTTATGCTAGCAGCTGCCGTCTTTGCCATGCACAAGGCTGACAGCTCCATGGCCAGAAGCCTGCTTTTAGATGCTGAGCAGAAGCGGCAAACCATACCTGATTTTTGTGACTACAGGCTTTTTTGGGATACAGGATTATTTGACTTGTTGCTTTCTTGTCCGGACAGGCCTGGTCAGCCTCTTTTTTATCATATAAAAGGGGATGCATACCTTGCTACAGGCCAACTAGATTTAGCCCGGCTTTCATATAAACAGCTGATAGAAAATTATCCACTATGGTCATGGAAACCTTACGCAGCCATGGCAAGGCTGGCTTCCAAAAGCGGGGCCGACAGGGAATTGACAGCTGAACATTATTACAAGCTTATGATGGAGCGCTTTCCGGAAGAAGAAAGCGCAAAACTTGAGTATTTGAACATGCTAAAGGAGCAGGACAAATACAGCGAGGCTGAAAAGTTGCTGGAAACACTCCAAGGAGAAAGGGCGCAAATTGCCGCTTTAAGTTTTAAGCCGGCAGCTAAAAAGTTTAGCGCGGCTATTGAACTGGCATCCGCATATCCTGATTCAAGCGAAGCAATACAAGCAGCACTGGAAAGCTATGTCATGCTCCATGCATGGCAAAACTTTGCTGACTTATGGAAGGAAGCGCAAAAGCGCGGAATCGTTTTGCCAAAAGCCATGTTCTGGGAATTGGCAGACGATGTTCTTGGCGGATCCGCGGACAAGGCACTGGAAGACTGGTTGACGAATGCCAAAGATTTCAGGCTCAATAACGAGTACTTGTTTTCGTATAACGAAGGGCTGTTACTGGCTTATCAGAAAAGATATAAAGAAGCGCTGAACAGTTTTGCAAGGGCTGCCAACTTTTCTGTGCAGCATTCGGACAAGGCAAAAGCCTTGGTGCTTGCAGGAGATTCAGCCTGGCTTGCATCCATGAAGGAAGCTGCAGCCAGTGCATATGAAGACGCCCTTGACAATGATCCATACAATCTGGATGCCAGATCCCGCTTGGCATATTTAAGGCAATATAAATGGGATTAGAAAGGGCTATAAATGATACGCTTGAAGAATGAAGAACAGCTTGAAGGAATCAGGGCATCCTGCAAACTTTTATCCGAACTGTATACAGAGCTTAAACCCAGGATCAAGGCGGGGGTGCTGACAGCAGAACTGGATACTTTTGCATATAATTTTATAAAAAGCCGCAATGCGGAACCGGCGTTTTTAAACTATGGCGATGACGAGAACCCTTTTCCTGCCAGCCTTTGCATATCCATAAACGAAGAAGTGATACATGGCATACCAGGCAACAGACAGATACAGTCAGGTGATGTTGTCAGCATTGATTCCGGTATCGGGCTTGATGGCTTTTATAGTGATGCTGCTTTTACAGTAGCCATTCCGCCTGTTGAACCGGCTATAGAAAAATTGCTCAAAACTACCAGGGAATGCCTTGAGCGGGCCATAGCAGCTATAAAACCCGGCGGAAGAATACACGATATTTCCAGAGCCGTTTTTTCTCATGCCAAAGCCAACGGCTTTGGCGTAGTCAGGCAGTATTGCGGCCATGGGGTGGGTTTTTCCCAGCATGAGGATCCACAGGTTCCCAACTATGTAAGCCCTGGCCCCAATCCAAGATTGGTTCCCGGCATGGTTTTTGCCATTGAGCCCATGATTACTGCCGGAACAGACTGGGTAAATATGCTGGATGACGGATGGACCATAGTTACAAGGGATGGTTCTCTGTCTGCACATTTCGAGCACACTGTAGCCATTACAAAAAACGGGGCAGAAGTTCTTACAGCCTGGTAATAGCCCGGGCTGCCAAAAATATTTAGCTAGTTCTTTGAACCTTAGTGATAAATGCTTTTTTGGCAAAAACCATACTCCTTAGTGTATAACCCCAGTCAGTTTCATACCACATATAGTATAGAAATAAAAAGCCACTAAGGTTCAAAGAACTACATACGGTTTTAAGGTTCTCTGTAATAATGGGCAGACAAAATTTCCAAAAAAAAGTAACCAACAATAAGTCTGGTCATTTTATTTTTAACAGCTGCAGCAGAAAAGCCGGATTAGCTTTTCCTGCCCGGATTGGATATATTGAGTGCTTGTTACGGAGGTTTTATTATGTCTCTTGCACGAAAGATGTTTTCCAGAAAGTTCTTTTTTATAAATTTGGTGCTTTTGGGCATCATTATAGGTTTTTCTTCGGCTTTTTTTATATTTGTAAAGGCCCCCAACGCAGAAAACCCTGCAATTTTGCATGCTGAGACCATTAGCCCAGTTTCTTCATCCGATGCGGTTCTGCATGCCAAAGCCATACAGGATGCGTTCAATGCTGTGGCTTCCGCAGTGCTGCCTTCTGTAGTGGAACTGGATGTTACAGGAATCCAGACTGCACCAGCCGTCCAGGACTTTCCGTGGCGCTTCTTTTTTGGTGAGCCCGGTGATGGCCCGGAAAACAGCCCTGCTCCAAGAGAGTACCAGGAAAAAGGGCTTGGTTCTGGTATTATAATCAGAAAAACAGGCAAAACTGTTTATGTGCTTACCAACAACCATGTAGTGGCCAATGCCAAAGAAATTTTGGTCAAATTGCATAACGACAAGCAATATAACAGTAAGCTTGTCGGAGCTGATACCAGGCGCGACCTGGCTGTAGTTTCTTTTGAAACGGATGACAAGGATATCGTAACAGCAAGACTTGGCAATTCGGACAAACTGAGAATAGGGGACTGGGCCATTGCCATTGGCAGCCCGTTTGGGCTTTTCTCGTCTGTTACCACCGGCATTATATCTGCCATAGGCAGGGATGGCGGCCCTGATGGCAATATAAGTGATTTTATCCAGACAGATGCAGCCATAAACAGGGGCAATTCCGGTGGAGCCCTGGCCAATATAGACGGAGAAGTAATTGGCATCAACACCTGGATAGCTTCAAACACCGGAGGCAGCATAGGTCTTGGCTTTTCCATTCCCATAAACAATGCGTTAAAAGCCATAGATGACATCATTTCCAAGGGCAACGTAAGCTACGGATGGCTTGGAGTGCTTTTATCTGCATCAGACAAGGACAGCCTTTCTGAACTTGGCTATGACCAAGAAAAGGGAGCTTTTGTGGGGCATGTATTTATGGACGGCCCTGCCGACAAGGGCGGCCTCAGGCCCGGTGACTATATTACTTCCATAGACAACAAAAGCGTAGCTTCCATGGATCAGCTGGTACGTATAGTCGGAGACCTGCCGTCCGGTTCAAAATCTTCTTTTACTGTATTAAGGGGCAACAAAAAAGAAAAACTGGAAATTCGCATAGAAGAAAGGAAAGAGGACAGTGCTGCAGACTACTCCAAACTATGGCCAGGTTTGGAGGTTAGCCCCCTTTCTTCTGGCAAAGCCTCGTCAATAAAGCTGCCAAAAGGACAAAAAGGCCTTCTGGTAATGTCTGTTGTGGCCAAAAGTCCGGCTTCCGCCTTGGGCCTTAAAACCGGTGACTTAATTACCGAGATAAATGACCAGGCTGTAAGCTCTGTTGCCGCTTTTTACAGCAAGCTTAACGACAAAAGCATAAAGAAGTTCCAGTTTACAATACTCAGGGACGGCCAAACCTTAAGCACCCTTGCACTCGTAAACAAGTGATGCTAGAGTAATATCAGGCAAGGTTTTTCAAGCTGGACTTTCAAGGATTTTTTAAACAGGCCGTGCGCAACCAGTCCTTTTGCGGGTCGGACCTCAAAGTGTACTGGTCGTACGGCTTTGCAATTAGCCTGTTGTATTTACTGACTTGAAAGAATAAGGTTGTGCTGAAATTTGTACAGGTTTTCAGATAACCCGGAGAGGACATTATGGGCAAGGAATTTCTATCCTATAATACGGTGCGTAACAATGCATTGAAGCTGGCTTACCGTATATATAAAGACGGCTTCATACCGGATATTATCTATGTATCACTTAGAGGCGGAGCCTATCTTGGAAACGTAATGTCCGAATATTTCAAGGCATTAAAACAGGATCAAAGGCCTGTCTTTTATGCGGCTGTGGTTGCCTGTTCATATATAGATATTCATAAAAACGATAACGTCCGCATAGACGGCTGGACTTACAGTCCGGAGTTTCTTCGCAATGGTGACAAGGTCCTTTTGGTAGACGATATATATGATACCGGCCGCACTATAAATTATTTGGCAAGCGTAATTCTTGGCAAGGGCATACCAAGACAGGACCTTAAAATTGCCGTACACGATTTCAAAATAGTCCATTACAGGGGAGAGCAACCGGCCATCAAACCCGACTATTGGTGCAGAAGGCACGAGCTTTTTCAGCCGGATGAAGATAGCTGGATTCATTATATGAGCCATGAGCTGATGGGTCTCACGGATCAGGAGATGGAAGACCATTATTTTTCCGAGGACCCTGAATTACGGGAAGTCCTTGAAGCGATCAGGGACTGATGTCAAAGCGGATGGGCCTCATTGCGGGGCTAAGCCTGTTTGCAATTTTGCATTGCTTTGCTCAGGGCGAATTATCCGGACCCGTTGCTGGTATTTTGGGTTCACAGCCTGGCACTTATGCCCATGACCAGATTCTTTTTCCGGATTCCTTGGCAAGCGCATATCCTATTCGTTACAGGTTCTCGCAAAAAGATGAATGGAAGGCCTTTGACCGACCCATTTACCTGTCAGCTTTTCCCGGAGAATTAAGGCAATACAATCTGGAATTTTTTCTTTCTGGATCGGAACAGGTAGTAAAACTGGCATATAATATTGACAAACAAGCGCCCGAGCCGCCGCTCTTTGGCATCCCGTCCGGGGATGCTGGCAATTCGGTCACAATACTGCTGGATAGCAAGGAAGATATTTTTCTTAGCATAAACGGCGGGCCGTTCTCGGTTTACGATAAAAAAAATCCCCCTGTTTTTGAGGCGGCTGCAAGTCATAGCAGCATAATACATGCAGAAGCCTACTCAATGGATGTTTACGGGAATTGCTCGAGGTCAGTAAGCACTAATTACCGACTTTTTCCGGAAAACTTTAAGCCATCTTTTCCTTTCAGCCTTGCCAGTTCCGGCTGGAACATTATGGTACAGGACAAAGCAGAAGATCTGTCTGCACGCCTTACAGATGCAAACGGCTACCTGCTTTTGGAAGTATCATGCGCTTTTGGAACTTTTCCCGCGGCAGCGGTAAATGCCGTAAATCCTTTTGAGACTGTATCAGCCTTTTCCGAACTGTCTGGAAGCAATACAGGAAAGGTTACCATAGCTTATCCATGGGGCTACGAAAACGAAATAACGGTGCATTATGGTTACAGAAATGGAAATACCCTGGTAGTTGCAAGAGAACCTTTGCGGGTTAAGCCGGCTTTTAGTCAGGCTGCTTCAATTGGGCCTCCAAGCAAGCCTCCTGCGCCGCTTTTACGATCCAGCGGAGAAAGCATACTTGTTGACTGGCCCCAAAGCCCTTGGCAAATGATGTATTCCCTGGACGGCACCAACTTTAAGGCTTTTTCAAAACCTGTAAATCTCCCGGCAGCAGAAGCAAAGAACAAACTGTTTTACTATGCTTCCGGTTCTGACAAAGCCTCATCAGAAGTTTCTAGTGTGGAACTTCCCGCCATGGCGGATTTGTCCGTTCCGGAACTGCTGGGACTTGATAACGGCGCTACTTATGGACCATCGCTATACTTTAAGCCGGCTACGGATAAAAAGCTGCGCTACGAACTGGTTACAGGAGAAGAAGTTCCTCCGGCTTTAAATGCGGATAGCCAGATTCTTGATGACAAGGGCTTAAAGCTGATAGGAAAACCGGGCAGGGTTGTAAACTATGCTTTAAGACTCGGAGCAGTTTCGGATATGGCTGGGCTGACACCCGAAAGCTTGTACTTCTTTAGCGTGGACCGGGAAGCCCCTCCGCTTCCCAGTCTTAAAAACAGCCCGGACTCTTACCTGGATGACGATTTCATTCTGGAGTTTGAAAAGCAGGATGGCACAATTTATGTTTCCGTTTCGGAAGATGGCAATGGAAGCTTTGTTCCATACAAAAGTCCAATAACCATCAACGGAAGCAAAGACCGCAATACAAGATATATTGTAAGAGCCTATTCCGAAGATGAGTTTGGCAATCGTTCCCGGGAAATAACGCCTTTAAAATTCATGATTGACCCGTCTTCTGTTTATGTTGATTCCAATGGCAGAAAAGGAGCTGCTGGCACCCCCAAAGACCCAATGCCTGGCCTGGAAGACGCGCTTGTTTTGGCCCAAAGACTTGGCAAACGCTTTATCAAATTGAGGGGACAGTTCTTGCCGGAAAAAAGCATGGATGTTTATTCCAGCCTGTCCATATACGGAGGTTTTGACAATGAATGGAAGGAAAACCCGAATGAAAAAGCATCCATAAAATCCGCAGTGGCAGGTAACTTTCTTTTTGTCGCGGAAAATTCCAGTCTGGACCTCAGAAACCTGGATATCATTACTATGCTCGAGAGCAGCAAAGGCGTGTTGTCAAGCATCAACGGAAATATTGCACTCAAAAATGTCAGCATGTCGCTATCAGGCGGAATTGAAAAAACTGCAATCAAAGCTTTATCTTCCAAAATCGTGATCGAAGATTCGTTTGTATTTCTTGATTCAATGTTTACCGCCAGAGCCATAGACGCTGCTGATACAGTTGCAAAGCTAAAAAACTGTTCAATAAGTGCTGCAAGCAAGCTGGGTATGTTTGAAGCCATAAACATGAATAGGGGCACAGCAGAAATTTCCGGGCTAAGAATTGAAGCGGAACCCAGCCTTGCTTCTTCCGTTCTTAGCGCGCATTCTTCCGTCATAAAAATTGGATCTTCCTTTTTGCTGCTTAAAGGAAAGCAGGCTTCACAGCGCATATTTGCTGTCCAGGACAGCAAACTGGATGTCAATTCCGTTTATCTGGACATGAATACCGATGCTTTTTCGGAAGCCATTTCTGTCTTGCGGAACAGCCATGTGAATTTGCTGCACCTTACAGCCATGATAAATGCTCCAAAGCTGGTCTTTATAAACCTGTCAGCTTCCGGTCTTACACTGGCAAATTCAATAGTGATCTCTGGCGGGACAGAAAGCGTTTTAATCAGGGCGGACAGCCCGTTGCCGCCTGCAGCAGTTTCAGCCAATTGTCTTTGGGGTTTTACAACATTTCTGGATGGCAAAAGCTATGCTGCTCCAATAAAAAGCATCGAACTGTTAAACCGGACAGCAAAGCCGGATATTGCAAGCTTTCTGGAGTCACCTAGCCGGACTTTTGGCTCTACAGAAAAAGGCATAAGGCGTTTGTCCATAAGTTCTTTATGTGTAGATGGTGCCGTGTATAAAAATGACAACAATTTTCCCGATTTGTTTGGAAAAGACAGGGGAGTACATCCAGATATAGGGGCAGAAGAACTTTAAGCCAAGAATATGGCTGCAGCTAATAAGCAATCAGGATGGCTGCTTCTTGGCCCTTGGGTATTTTGCTTTTAAATGATGGTGCCAGGCTCCAGAATGCTGTTTTTAGGCACTACTATTACGCCATCCACTATATAATAAGAACCATATTCTCCGTCAGTTCTGTCCCGCTGATCTATACCTATACGGCAATCTGCACCTATACGTGCGTTTTTATCAATTATGGCATGTCTAATTATGCTGCCGCTGCCAATACCTATATTGGGTATATATTTTTTCTTGTTTTCCAGTTTTTGTTCTTCTGTTTCGTAATAGTCGGCCCCCATGCATACTACACCATCAAAACTGGCCCCTGTTTCAATAATGGTACGCACCCCTACAATGGAATTGGAAATGGACGCATTGGTAATAATACAGCCTTCCGCTGCAATGGCCTGGTTCAATGTGCTGTAATTTATTTTTGATGAAGGCAGATTCCTTCTGTGGGTATAGATTGGCTTTACTTCATCATAAAAATTAAACTCTGGTGCTATGGAAGCCAGGTTAAGGTTGGCGTCATAAAAGCTTTTAATGGTTCCTATGTCCTCCCAATAACCGTCAAAGACATAGGCATTTACTTCCTGGCTTGCCAGTATTTCCGGTATTATTTCCTTTCCAAAGTCATTAAGCTCGTTGTCCAGGCTTTTTTCCATTAAAGCCGTATCAAAAATATATATACCCATGGACGCCAGATATTCTTTGGAGCCCCTTCTTTCTTTAAGCATGTTTTT
>JAKPMS010000204.1 GCA_029548805.1 Spirochaetota bacterium
CATGAACCCGCTGCGCTTATTTGGTTCAAATGCTACTTCACTGAAAACAGCCAAAGGAAAGCTGCCGCTTTTGATTATTGGCAGAGCAAGATCTGCGGCGCTTATAAAAACGGGATCAAAGGCTTCTGTGCTATAGCCTTCTATGCCGCGGTCAACTGCCAATGTAGCTCCAAGCTGAAGGTCTTCAAGTATGGCAAGCCCGGTACTGACCAAGGGCCTTACAAACATCCTTGTTCCGAATACATCCAGTTTTGCAAGGTTGCCTGTAAGCATTTCTATGCCGACATAAGGAAAGTTGAACAAGGCTCCGTCAATGCCCAGGTTTAGGCCAAAAACGCGCTGTTCCGGAAGAAAACGCGTGTTAGAATAATTGCCCATTACAAAACCGTTGCCCAAAGTGAGATCATCTATCGAGCCGAGTTTTACAAACAGGGGTTCTCCGCGCTGCCCATAACGGACATACATTATTTTAGGCAGATACAAATCCAGAAAACTTTTACCGGAATCTTCGTAATTTGGCACCCAGTCGCCGGGGAAAACTTCTATGGCTGTATCCCTGTCGGGCATAAGCTTGAACCTTATGTTCAGGTCCAAGCCCACTCCAAAAGGCCCAAAAGCCAGATCAGGTTTGAAGCCAAGGCTGTTCCATGTAACGGGGTTATGATTTCTGTCCATGAGTACATCTGTACCCAGTGATATTCCGGCCTTGAAACCAAAAAAGCTTTGGCCTTCATTGTTATTTTCTTGAGCAATTGCAAAATTGGCTGATAAAATAATGGCTAGCAAGCATATCGATATCCGTTTCATTTTATATCCTCCTATTTGTACTCAGAACAGTCTGTATATTGTCAAACAAAAATGGTCAATGCCTGTTCCGTTAAAACAAAGCCAAGACATATTTGACATATGTTCATATTAGAAATATATATCTTTTGGGCTTAAAAAACAGCAAAAAACCTGAAATTCAAACATTCTTTTTTGCAGCATTTTGCTGTAATTTATTTTTCAGCTTGCATTAGCCCGTGTTTTGGTTGTATATTGACTGGATGTATGTTGAAAAATACATACATGGGCTCCGTGGTTTACCTCCTTTTTCCACGGAGCCTTTTTTTAAACTTGGATCATTGGCCATTTTAACAAGTGTTTTTGATATTTGCCTTGTTTTAATTGAGGAAATGCAAAAACAGCTAAATAGTATGCATGAATTTATACTGTGCCAAACTATTTCATTTATATATATATATGGAAAATAATTGACTAAAATGGCAAAATACTGATATAAACCCTAACAGCCTATTTTAAAGAGGTTAATATGCCCAAATTTAAGGTTTCTTTTGCTCCGTCTATAAGGCGCTTGCCTTCCTATCTTCTTTTGGCAAAACAGGCACAGGATTCAGGTGATGAATATATTTCCGGGACGCTTATTGCTACAGAGTTGAACCTGGAACCCATTCAGGTAAGAAAAGACCTGTCTATTACTGGAATTATTGGTAAACCCAAAAAGGGATATCCGGTATCTCCTCTTATTGCAGCCATAGAATCATATCTAAACTGGGACAAAAGGGTTGATGCAATAGTTGTTGGTGCAGGCAATCTGGGCAATGCACTGGCCGGATTTCCGGGGTTCAGGCAGCACGGGCTGCATATTATTGCCGGCTTTGATTCCAATCCAGACAAAGCCGGAAGCGATATTCACGGAGCCCCAGTATATCCCATGGCCCAATTATACCAAAAACTGAATACCATGGATGTAACAATAGCAATACTGACGGTACCATCTGATTTTGCTCAAGATGTAGCCAATGAACTGGTTTCTGCGGGTATTGACGCAATATGGAATTTTACCAACGTAAAGCTCAAGGTCCCTGCCAATGTGGTTGTCCAAAACGAGGACCTGTCATCAGGCTATGCCATGCTGTCCATGAAGCGCAGAATAAGAAAAGCCATTATAGAAGGAGAAATACCTTCTAATTAAAACCATGGCTTTTCTATCCGGTTTAAAAATGCCTTGGGAATATGATCCTCATTTAGCACGCATTTATTAGAACTATTAATGATCCATGATTCTTTTTAATCGGCTTATATATTCCATCATTCTTTTCTGCATGTTATATTGATATTGCATAAATTTGAACGCTTCAATTATTGAAGGAGGGTTTCTTCATGCCCGTACAAAAGCTTGTGGAATGTGTCCCCAATTTCAGCGAAGGCCGGGACAAAACCGTCATAGATGCCATAGCCATGTCCATTTCCGGAGTTCAGGGAGTCAAACTTCTAGATGTTGATCCGGGAGCAGATACCAACAGGACCGTATATACTTTTGTTGGCTCTCCCAATGAAGTTGTAGAGGCAGCGTTCAGAGCTGCAGCTGCAGCCAAAAATTTGATCGATATGAGCAGGCACAAGGGTGCTCACCCCCGAATGGGTGCCATGGATGTATGCCCATTTGTTCCCGTTTCCGGCATAAGTATGGATGAATGCGTGGCCCTGGCACGACGGGCCGCAGAAAGGATGGGCACAGAATTATCCATTCCTGTTTATTTGTATGAACATGCGGCAAGCTGTCCAGAAAGAAAAAGCCTTGCTGATATACGGGCCGGAGAATATGAAGCGCTGGAAGACAAACTAAAGAGGCCGGAATGGAAGCCCGACTACGGCCCCTCCCGTTTTGTGCCTTCCTGGGGTGCAAGTGCAGTTGGAGCAAGAGAATTCCTTGTTGCCTATAATGTAAATCTTAACACCAGGGATAAAAAGCTAGCCAATGAAGTTGCCCTGTCAGTAAGGGAAGCGGGCAAGGCTGCAAGGGATGCCAATGGGGCCATAATAAAAAATGCTGCCGGAAAGAATGTGATGCTTCCTGGCAGGCTTAAGCATGTAAGAGCTATTGGCTGGTATATCGATGCATACAGAAAAACGCAAGTTTCTATAAACCTTACAAACTACAAAGAAACCCCCCTGCATACCGTATACGAGGCTGTCAAGGAAGAAGCAGAAAAACTGGGTCTGTCTGTATGCGGAAGCGAACTGGTTGGCCTTGTCCCTCTGGACTCACTGACAAGTGCCGGCCGCTATTACTCAAAGCGCATGGGCAAAGGCGAAGGCATGCCCGAGAGCGAAGTGCTTGAACTGGCTGTTGCCTCTATGGGCCTGGACTCTGTGGCAAAATTTGAAGCAAGAAAAAAAATAATAGAATATGCTGTACTGCCGGAAGAACCCTTGGTTTCCATGACTGTCAAGGCATTCACTGACGAAGTATCCAGTGAATCTCCGGCTCCCGGCGGGGGATCTGTTTCTGCCCTGGCCGGAGCCCTTGGCGCAGCCTTGACTGCCATGGTTGCCAATTTGACCATAGGCAAAAAAGGCTATGAGGAGCAGTGGAACAGCATGTCGGATTTGGCTGTCAAAGCCCAGGCGCTAAAAGCGGCCCTTACCAGATCGGTAGACGCGGATACCAATGCTTTTAATTTGGTAATGGCTGCCATGAAGCTGCCAAAGTCTGGCGACCAGGAAAAGCTGGCAAGGGACGCAGCTTTGGAAGCCGGTTACAAGGCTGCAATCGAGGTGCCTCTAGCTACTGCAGAAACCTGCCTTGAGGCATTAAAGCTTTCCGCCGCGGCAGTTTCCGGAAATAAAAATTCCGCTTCTGATGCAGGAGTGGCAGCTCTTATGGCCAAAGCGGGGGTTCATGGAGCTGCTCTTAATGTGCTAATAAACTTGGGTTCTGTTAAAGATAATGCTTATATATCCAGCATGAAGGATAAAATAGCGGGACTCAGGGCAGAAGCAGACAAAATTTGCGCAAAAATACTGGAAGAAGTGGAAGCCGGGTTTATTTAGTACTTTAGGGCGCTTTTAATTGAAATTGCCTCAAAATGCCTCATACTTTACAGCATGGGCAATTATTTCCCCCTATTTACAGATAAAGGCAAAAAGCTGAATGAGCTTTTAGAATTCATTTATAAGGGCAGGGCAGAAGAAGCCAAAAACATTTTATCCATTGTCATAAACAAAAGAATACCGGATTTGGAAAAACTAAAAACCTCTTATGACAAACCCAAAAAAGCCATTAGTGCTAAAGATGCCCTGCTTATAACTTACGGCGACATGATTTCGGAAAAGCCTGATAAAACGGACAGTTCAGGCAAGCCAGAAGCCGGAAGATCGGCCCTTAACAAGCTGTCCTCTTTTCTGGACAGGCATATTCCAGGCCTTTTTTCTTTTATACATATATTGCCGTTTTATCCTTATTCTTCTGATGACGGTTTTTCTGTCATGGATTACAGGCTTGTTGACCCCGTCTTGGGCTCATGGAAAGACATAAGCCTTTTAGGAGAAAAAAGAAAGCTTGTTTTTGATTTTGTCATTAATCATGCCAGCGCCAAAAGCTCCTGGTTTGACTCTTTTAAAAAGGGAGAAAACCCATACAACAAATTTTTTGTAACCCGTCCACTTGATTACGATTACTCTGCGGTTCTTAGGCCCAGAACGCATCCATTAATTACGTCCATTCAGATGGACAACGGAGAAACGCTTGGGGTCTGGACTACCTTCAGTGAAGATCAAATAGATTTGAACTTTTCCGAACCTCTTGTGCTGGCAGAATTTGTGGATATCATGCTTTTTTATGCTCTAAAAGGTGCCCGCATGTTCAGGCTGGACGCCATTGCATATTTATGGAAAATGGATGGAACAAGTTGCGCCCATCTCCCGCAAACCCATGCTGTAGTCAAGCTGCTAAGGACCATAGTGGACAATCTTGGCCTGGATATTTTGCTTCTTACCGAAACCAATGTGCCTCATAAAGACAATATTTCGTATTTTGGCAAAGCTGATGAAGCCCATATTGTGTACAATTTCAGTTTGCCGCCTTTGGTGCTTTATGCCTTTGTAACAGCTGATCCCGCCCCGCTTGCTGCTTGGGCAAATCAGCTAAAAGTACCTGACAATGCAATCATGCTGAATTTTTTGGCTTCTCATGATGGCATAGGCGTTACTCCCGTGCAGGGTTTTGTAGCTGATTACGGACCAGTACTGGAAGGGGTAAAAGCAAGAGGCGGACTCATATCCATGAAGGCAGGCAAGGACGGGCCAATACCCTACGAACTGAACATTTCATGGGCCGATGCAGTTGCGCCTCTGAACGCTTCAAGCGAAGAAAAGGCTGCTGCCCTGCTTGCCAGCTACGGAATTGCATTGGCCATGGACGGCTTGCCGGCGGTTTATTTTCATTCGCTTTTTGGATCTGAAAACTGGGCAGAAGGCCCCGGAATTTTGGCCTACAACAGAGCCATAAACAGGCAAAAACCCGAACTGTCTGGTCTTGAAAGCAGTTTGAAAAATCCGCTTTCTTTGCGATCCATGGCTCTTGCCGGCTTTACTAATCTGCTCAAAGAAAGAAGCAGGCGAAACATATTTGATCCCGGAAAAGCCGCAGTAAAATTTTGGGCAGATGGATCCGTTTTTTATGCGGATAGGGCAGGAGAAAGCCAGTTTATATTGATCCTTGTAAACTGTTCAAACTTGCCGCTAAAAGCCCTTATTCCTGAACAATACAAAAACTCGTCTGTTTTTAATCCTGTTAGCGCAAAACTTTGCGGTATTCTGCAAGATAATATTATTGAATTGGCTCCTTTCGCCTTGCTTTGGCTTGAAAAGCTTATTCATTGAACCAAACCCTGAAAATTGCATCTATTTCTTTGGAAGATACTTTAAGACCATTTGTTTTTGCTTCTGCGGAAGCATCAGCCCTGCTTGCCTTAGCATTTCTCGCCTTCATTTTGACAACTAAATCTATAAGGTTTTCGGATACAGGTTTTGGCTGGCCAAAAAGACCCTTGTTCATGTTGGCAGCCAGTTGCCGTTTCAGGGTTTCAATGGATAAGACTGTTTCTTCAATACTGCTTTCCAGTACGGCAATACGTTCGGCAGACCATGCCGGATCCCTTTCTGTAATGTAGCTGGAAGGATCAGTTGCCGCTTTTTCTACTTCTGCTGCAAGGGATCTGTCATCAAAAAGCACTCCTCGTACCCTGATAAAATACTCGCTTGTTTTTACCCGAAAGTCATAACTCAGGGCTCCGTCAAAACGCAATCTCAAACCGGAAGGAAGGTTTGCGCTATAATCTTTGTTGTTTGAAAGCAGCTGGCTGACAAGCACAATATAGGAGTCTCCGTCATTGTCAGACGTTTCCGCCCGGAGCTCATAAGCCTTGATTTGTGTCCACGATGAAATAATTGCGGCACAGCGTTCCAGCCTTGGGATGGCTGTTTCATTAAACGGGCGTGATAGCAGTATTCTCAAATTGCCAAACCCGGAAAATTCCTGCCAGCTTTTTCCGTCCAGGCTGACAACTTTGCCGCCTTGCAATTCCTGCGCTCCCAAAAAAACAGGTAAAGATAAAATTACAACCAATATCAAGCACGCAGCCTTGTTTTTCAATTTTCTACCTCCCAGCAGCTTCCGCCGACATGTTAACAACTATTTTGTCCAGCGCCTGGATCTGGTCTTCCGTTTTTTCTATTACAGTTCCCTTGAACAGCTTGCCAAAAGCTGCAAGAGCAAGTCTAGCAATTACCTTTTCGTTCCTGAAAACCCAGGCTTCTTTTGCCCCGGAAGCCAAAAAATCCAGCCATAAATAAACCCCATCATCTTTTACGGCCAGAACATAGCCCGAATCGCCATTTTTTCTGGACAAGCTTTCTAGCGCATTTATGTAGAATTCCTTTTCGTTATTGGCAGAATCCAGCATTTTTTTTGTTGACTCTAGCTCGCTTGTTTTGGCTGCCAAAACTTTTTGATCTTCCTTGTGCGTTTTATTTCTTATTTCTATAAGCTCGACACAATTGCTGATTATTTCCTGATAAATGGCGGCCAGGGATAAAGCTGCATTATTCATGGCATTGAGTGCCTGAGGAACACTGTTTTTATATGGAGCTTCAAGCAGTCTGTCCGCAATAGCCTCAATACTGCTCAAGCTTTGTTTTATTTCTTTAAGTTCCAGGCCGGCTTCCAGGCCGGCTTGTGCCACCATCTCTTCCAGCTTGCTGTCAGGGTAATCAGGTCTTTTTGAATAGGCTGCCAAAATGGACAATATGCTCTGCTCGGTAAAAATTGGATTATACAGCAAAAACTGTTCTGCCATATCAGCTTCTTTTGATTGCTCCAGGGTTTGTATTAGAGCGTCTTTTGCCGCCAGCAGATGATTTTTTTCTTTCTGAGACTCCGCACTCAGCTTGCTTATTCTTTGTTCGTAAAATTCTGTCAGTCTGGATTTTTCTTCCTCAAAAAGCTTCCGTTCGGATGCCAATAATTCTTCATTTCTTTTGGCTTCCTGAAGCCTGCGGCTGTCAAAAGAATCCAGTGCTTTTGCAGCCGCTTCCTGTTCTGATTTTTTTACTGCAAGCAAGGCTTCGTAACGCAAGTGAATTTCCGCCTTGTTTGACTGATACTTTTTTCCGGCCGTATTCACTAGCCTGGCTTTTTCGGACTGGGAATTGCGCCCGGCGTTTATAATATCTAACTCCGACTTGTAGTTTGTGTCAGCCAGATTAAGTTCTGTGGCCATGGATTGTTCTATGTCAATATATTCACGCGACAGCCTTTCGTAATTATCTTCTGCCCGCTTAACTATATCTAGCAGGTCTTTAAGGTTCAGTTCCTGAAACGAGCTTATGTCTACTGCTTGGGCTGCGGTTTTTTTTGCAATTATGGATGAAAAAAACAGGGCTACAGCTACCAAAAAGACAATAGTAGTAAGGCTCAAAATATATACAAACCATGAATGGTTCTTTTTGGTACCGGCATATTCCTTTTCCAGGTTATACTTGATCAAGGATGAATCATCAGCATAGGCATTAGCCAGATACTCTCTTGAACTGGAAGAAATTATGTCTTTTATTTTATTGTCATTGCCCATATACCATTCCAATCCCTGGGTTTTTCAGATTCCAGACGTTTTCTGAACTCCTGCATCATGGGTAGATCCAGCTTGTTCCATAGCCTGGAAGCATTTACCCAATCTCCTTTGTAATACGGCTTTAGGCCATTTTCAAAAAGTTCAAGTTCCTGTAAAAGCGTTTCGCTTATTTCTGTCTTTGGGATGGGCCAGAAAATGCGTTTGCCTTCCATTTTGCCTTTTACCTGTACCATATCCAGCTCAACAAAATGATAAGCCGAGTCTCCGGCGTTTTCTTTAATAAATTCCGAACAGATAATTGGGACTTTGTAAATACGGGTTAAGCCCTCCAGACGAGAAGCTGAATTCACATTGTCGCCAATAACGGTATTGGCCATGCGTTCATAAGAGCCTATATTGCCATAGAATACGTCTCCGCCGTCTATGCCCACCCCTACTTCCACCAGTACAGCTTGGAGCACTTTTTTTTCTGAGTCACTTAATGCTCCATGTTGCTCTGTAAGTATTTCGGTCTTTTTAAGTATGGCTGATCTGAGCTGGGCGGTAACTTCCTGAATTTTTACCGCAGTATCCAGGGCTTCTACAGATTTATTGCGTGGCGAGTCAAGCGTTCCGAATACTGCCAGCAATGCATCTCCGATAATGGAGCCTACTATGCCTTCATTGGCATGAATATGCCTAATTGTCTGGCCATAATGCAGGTTCAATACATCAATAATATCGTTGCCCAGGGTTTCGGTCATAAAGGTAAAACCTTTGATGTCGCTGAACAAAATTGTCAGTTCTCTTGTGTTGCCTTCCAGCTTTACAATGTGTTCAGAGTAAGCCTTGTTGGCAATATCCTGGGTAACAAAGCGCCTGAAAATATTTAGCAAATTATTGATGGTAGCTGACAAGGAGTTGAAAGATGCGCCCAAATAACTGATATCATCGTTGGGGGCTCCTGCAAGGTCAATTATTGACAGCTCCTGACTCTGCTGCATGCCCATGATTTCATGTGTAAACTTGCCAACAAAACGCAGGATATGCCTTATGAGTATAATTCCGATCACAAGGCAAACAATTGTGATAGCAATAATAATAAGGGATACTTTTACAAAAATTGCCCTGGTTGGAGCATAAAACTCCGAAATTTCACTTGCCCAAATCAGGTAGCTGTCCCAGACAGAACTATACTTATAGACGCTGTAATACTCATTCCCGTACAGTTTAAAGCTTAGCTTTCCTTCTTCCAGTCCGTTTTTTTTGGCTTTTGTAATAAACTCCAAGGCAGAAGAATCGGTGAAACTGGAAGGCCTTTGGATTTTTGAACTCCAGAAAAGTATGGAAGAATCTGGTTTAACTGCAAAGGCGATGGATTTGTTGCCGCTCAGGTTTCTGGCTGCCGCTTCTTCCGTCGTCCTGATGGCTTCATCCAGGTTTTTGCTGAATTCATAAATGGAATACTGATTGGCAGCAGTGCCGTACAGCTCTTTAAGGTCTTTCACTATGAGGCGGCTTTCTTGTTGCAAAAGCACAGATCTGTTCATGATCAGATTTATATAATTGCTGATCAGGTTGGATGTAAGAAGAAAAACCGCAAACAAGCTCAGAATTTTTAGGGTTATGGGGATTATTCTGGTGCCCCCTACCTTCCTGCCCAGAATACTTTCTTTCTTTTGCATAGTTATATTATAGAGCATTTTGCAGTGAAAAAATTAAAAGGAATGAATTTTTATTGACATTTTATCTCTGGCTGCAAAAAGCATGACAAATCAAATAATGCCTGCCTCCATTATAATTTGAAAAACCAATAAGCAGTTTTTTTTCATAAATGGAAGCATAATCTGGCAATTGGGCTGGAGGAACTGAATTCCCAGGCCAGATCCAGCCATAAGGCCGAGCTTTTTAAGCCTATAAGCGCCAAATTGCAATAAGCTTTAATACCGGCCGCATAAGCCATGGGAGCCATCAAATCATCTAAGTCTGAATTATGGTAACTTGTATTCCAAAGACTTTCAACAAAAGCTCCCAGCCTCAAGTTCCTGAGGATAAGCAGTTCGGACATGGATACAGAAAAGCTGTCAGGCGCAAACATGAGTCCCATACTGTTTAGCATCAAAAAAGCTCCAGTGTTCCCTGTATCCTGTAAAAAACCCGACAAAATGGATTCAGAAAAATAAAGCTCAGCCTTTTGGCTGTCTTCTATCATGCCCCTTGCCATAGCAGACCAGTCCAGTTCCAGCGCTTTATACAAGCTGGATGTAGCAGAAATGCTTGCCCATAAAGCATTGTCCCCAACAAGATGGCTTTGATGCCCAAGCCTGATGGAATAGTTTTTTAAAAATGGATAATTTTCCTTACTGGTTGGAGTTTTTTCAAAAGAAATAGCAGAGCTAAGCAATTTTTCCGGGCTTGGCCCGTATAATTCTTCAATGGCGCTTTTTAGTCCGATTTTGGCAAAATCGGCAGAAAAAACGCTCTCCATGGCTGTTCTATGATAAAAAGACCAGGGTTCTTGCCAGTTACTATTGTAAAAATATGAAAAATTTGTAAGCCTTAGCCATGGCCACAGATACAATGCAGAATCAAAATAGGCAGTCATAAAAAAAGAATGGCTTTTATACATGTCCCAGGCTGAACCCGTGGCAAGCGTTAAATCCATGGGGCCATAATGCAAAATTCCGGCAGCACCAAACAGCAGCAGATCGGATAGATAGTATTCATCTCCGGGCCATGCCAGGGTATCCAGTTTTGCGGATAAATTGAAAGAGAAGGCCGCATTGGTCCTTGAGAAGGCCTGCCATACTTTTTCCGAAGCTTCTATCCTGGCGGACCATTCCTTTCTTATTTCTGTAAGTTCCTTGCCGGGTCCTCCATTGGAATAAGCGCCTAAGTATGCAGACAGCTTGTCTGCGGATTCGTATCCGGCTATGGACAATTCTGTTATTTTATCAAACGCCATAAAAGAATAGTTTTCGACATCATTGCGTATCCATAATGCCTCAGGATATGCAAGTATATCCCTGACACCAGCCCTTCTTTTGGCAATATCTATGCTTGTGTTAAGAATGACTAGAGGATTCTTCAAATTTATGCTTTTGTTGTCGTAAAAACTGCTGGAAGCTATTACTTTTCCGGAATACTTCATGGCCAGACCAAGAGGCAATAAATTGCTGGTTCCTCCGTCACTTAACAAGTGCCCTTTATATTCTACCGGCGGAAAATACACGGGAAGAGCATAAGAAGCCTTCATCACAGTGATAAAGTCTCCTTCCATTACAAGAACAGAGCGTTTGCTTCGCAGGTCTTCGCATTGAACAATTACAGGAATTGGCAGCTCTTCAATTCTTAAATCCTTTACATACAGCCTGATCAAATCTGCAAAACGCGAATTGTCCAAAATACCGCCTTTTAGAGGTATTACGGGTTCAAACAAAGATGACAAATCATGGTTGGATAAAATTTGTCCAATTTGATCGGGGGACAAGCCGGCAGCATAAAGTAATCCCACTATTGATCCCATGGAATTGGTTACTATAAAGTCCGGTACTATGGATGCTTCTTCCAGTCGGCGCAATACACCCAAATGGGCAAAGGCACGGGCTGAACCGCCCGACAAAACCAGCCCTACTGCCTCCTTGCGATCCCCTTTTTTTATGTTTATCCTGCTCTTGAAGCTTTCTTCACCATATATAATTGCTGTATCAGCAAGCAGAAGCTGGTCTTCATGCCCATTTGGCAAGACTCTGGGTTTGTCTTGGCTTGCAGCTGTAAAAACAAGATAACACAAAATACAAAACAGCATAAAATATATTTTATTGCTAAAACCCGTCACTCAAACCCCCTGTTGACAATTTTCCTGTCAGAATGATATCTTGCTTCGCTGGGCAGGATAATCATTCCTGACCACGGGTATATAGGTACCAATTATAATGCGCCAGTCGTATAACGGCTATTACCCCAGCCTTCCAAGCTGGAGACGAGGGTTCGACTCCCTTCTGGCGCTAAACTAGGCTGCTTTTAAGCAGCTTTTATAAATTTAAGGGAGTCGAACCGAAGGGTCGCAGCGAACGCATGAGAGCTCGCTGTGCAAGGAAGCACAGCGAGACCCGCAGGCGGCCTGTAGCGC
>JAKPMS010000027.1 GCA_029548805.1 Spirochaetota bacterium
GCTGATGCAGGGCCTGTATGGCACTGCTGCCATACTTATACTTGTTTTTATAGTCCGTTCCCTGCCAGTAGGCACAAGAAGCGGAATAGCCGCTCTTAACCAGATAGACAAGTCCATAGAAGAAGCGGCATACGACATGGGTGCCAGCAGCTTTAGGGTATTTATGACTGTTACCCTGCCTCTTATAAAGGATTCCTTCTTTAGCGGTCTTGTAACTACCTTTGTAAGGTCCATAACAGCCATTTCTGCTATAATACTGCTTGTAACCCCCAGATACCTGCTCATAACGGTCAGGATTAACGAGCACGCGGAAAAGGGCAATTACGGAATAGCATGCGCATACGCATCCATTCTGATACTGATCACTTATATAGCTATAAGCTTCATGAATTTGTATATTGGCAAGTTCGGGGGCAGCAGAAAATTAAAGGAAGCCAATCATGCATAAGGAACCAAAAGGCGTAAAACTAGTTGGCATAAGCAAAATTTACAAGGACCCAAAAAGCGGAAAAGACTTTGCGGCCGTAGACAACATCACTCTGGATATCAAGCCGGGAAGTTTTGTAACTCTTTTGGGGCCTTCCGGCTGCGGTAAAACCACCAGCCTTAGAATGATTGCCGGTTTTGAAAGTCCCGACAAGGGCGAAATATATATCGGCAATGAAGCAGTAAACGCTTATGCACCCAACCAGCGCGATACCGCCATGGTTTTTCAGAGCTATGCGCTTTTGCCCCATTACAACGTGTTTGACAATGTGGCATACGGGCTAAAAATCAGGAAAATTCCCAAAGCCGAAATCAGGGAACAGGTTATGGCCATGCTGGACATGGTGGAGCTTTCCGGGTTGGAAGAGCGCATGACAAACCAGCTGTCAGGCGGCCAGCAGCAGCGGGTAGCCCTGGCCAGGGCTTTGGTTATGCAGCCGGGTGTGCTCCTTTTTGACGAACCCCTGTCCAACCTGGATGCTAAGCTAAGGGTCACCATGCGTACGGAGATCAGAAAAATCCAGAGCAGGCTTGGCCTTACTGCAATATATGTTACCCATGACCAGGCAGAGGCCATGAGTCTTTCTGACGAAATCATTCTTATGGAAAAGGGCAGGATAGCCCAGATCGGTTCCCCCAATGAAATATATTACAAACCCAACAGCGTTTTTGTTGCAGATTTTATTGGAGAAGCCAACTTCCTGGATGCGGAAATAGCCGCCGGCAATAACGGCAAAGCTGCTGTTTTGTACAACGATGTTCCGCTGGAAATTGCAAGCACAGAGGGTCTTGTCCCCGGCAACAAATGCAAGCTTGTCATAAGGCCGGAGTCCGTTAAGCTGCAGGACTCAGGAAAACTTGCGTGCAAGGTTTTGGTGTCAACCTTTATGGGAGCATACCAGTATTACCAGGTGGAAACGGGGGGTTCTGTAATAATCATCTGCGACTACAACCCCAAAACCAGAAAGGTATACAAGGCCGGAGACAATGCGTTTCTGGCCTTTGACAGCGCATCCCTCCATGTGATCTAACAGACTGTTGGCAAAGAACAGGGCCTTTGTCGGCGTAGCCCGTCAGACTTTGGCGTGCAGCCAGCGCCCGCCTTTGAACCTGAGCATAATGGTTGTAAAGCGAATTATCTGGTCTGCACCCAAGGCAAGCCAGGCTCCATACAGCCCAAAGGCCAGCTTGTTTATGAACAGCATAGAAAGAGCTGGCCTTATTCCAAGAACTCCTACGGCAATGGAGATGGCCGGGTAAAGGGAATCCCCTGCTCCGCGAAGGGCCCCGGCAAATATCTGAAATGATGACTGGAAGGGCTGGATAAGGGCTACTATAAGCATTATTTCTGCTGACAGCATGATTATGTCAGGCTCTCTGGTAAACATGCCCACCAGCTGATAGCGGAATATGAACATTGCAAGTCCCATAGCGCTGGACACCAGGGCGCCCATTTTTTGGCTGGCGGCAGATACCTTTTTTGCTCCGTCCGGGTCAGCTCTGCCAAGCGCCTGGCCGGCAAGGCTGGCTGCGGCAATGCCAAAGGCCTGACCGTTTACAAAGGAAAGGTTAAGTATGGACAGCACAATTTGGTGGGCTGCAAAAACAATGGTGCCCAGAGAACTGATTGTTATGGTATAAATCAAAAGTCCCAGCCTCATGACAAGCTGTTCGGCTGCGGAAGGCAAGCCTATTCTTAGTATGCGTTTTATCATTTCCGGATGGGGTTTTAAGTTTTCTTTTGTCAAATGAAGATGGGCATAGCTTCTTTCCCCTATTTTGGACAAGCGCCCTGCAATGGAAGACAAGGCCATGGTGCAGGCTATGCCATGAGACAGTATGGTGGCTATGGCAGCTCCGGCTACACCCAGGGCCGGGAACCCGAAATGACCGTAAATCAGCAGGTAATTAAGAACGACATTGGCCAGGTTGGCTGTTACATTGAAGCGCATGGATGTTTTGGCATCTCCTACCCCTCGTAACAGGGCAGAAACGGCCAAGGGCAGAACCGTTGGAATAAAGCCTATCATAAGAATGCGGAAATATGTTGTAGCGGCTTCTACCGTGTCCGGAGCTGCCCCCATAAAAAGCACAAACTGCTTTGCATATAGCAGCCCCGGTATTGTCAATATTGCAGAAAAGCCCAAAGCCAGGAGCATGGACTGGGCTGTTACCAGTTCTGCCGCCTGTCTGTCTTTTTGGCCTTTAAAGCGGGCTATAAGGGCGGTGGAGCCAACATTCAGGGCAACAAAGCTTGCAAGCATTAATAGCTTGGGCTGGGTTGTAAGGCCGACTGCCGATATGGCATAGGCACCAAGCTGACCTACCATTATGGTATCCACAAGCTGGGTGGCCGCGGACAAAACAAGTTCTATGACTGAAGGCGCGGCTATGGCCAGCACGTTGCGGTAAAGATGGCTTGGCTTCATTTTGTGTCTACTATAGAGACCTAAGGCTTTTTACTCAAGCCTGGCTGGTT
>JAKPMS010000031.1 GCA_029548805.1 Spirochaetota bacterium
AATGTGGGCAAAACCATGGCTGTGGTGCTGGATGACAAGGTCAGAACCGGGGCAAGAATATCGGGGCCAATACAGGCCAATGTAAGAATAACCGGATTCCAGGCAGAAGAAGCCAATAATCTGGCTTTAATACTCCGTTCAGCAGCACTTCCAGTAGAATTGTCTGTAGTTACCCAGCAGGCTATAGGAGCTTCCCTTGGAGAAGATGCCATTAACGCCGGCAAAAACGCCATAATTATAGGCCTTGTTGCAGTATTTGCCTTTATGCTGATCTATTACAAGGGTGCTGGAATAAATGCGGCAATTGCACAGGTTTTGAACCTGTACCTTATGTTTTCCATATTAACAGCCTTCAGCTTGACGCTTACCCTGCCTTCTATAGCCGGATTTGTACTTACCATAGGAATGGCTGTGGATGCCAATGTAATTATTTTTGAAAGAATGAAAGAAGAACTGAGAGAGGGCAAGGGGCGTAAGGCTTCCATTGCCGCAGGCTTCAACAAGGCTTTCTGGGCGGTTATGGACGGAAACATCACTACCATATTGGCAGCCCTTTTCTTGTCTCAGCTTGGAACAGGCCCCATCCAGGGCTTTGCCATAAGCCTGGCAATAGGAAACATGTCTTCGCTGTTTACTTCTCTTTTTGTATCCAGACTTATTTTTGATTTTGACAGTGATGTATTCAAAAAGAAAAATCTGTCCATTAGCTGGAGGGTAAAATGAAAAGAGTAATTGCCTTCCACAAGGCTTATCTGCCCACTTTTATAATTTCCATGCTGCTTATAATCTTGGGTCTTGCAGGAATTTGGATCAAAGGCGTAAACCTTGGCGTGGATTTCCAGGCAGGTATAAACCAGAGCATACAGCTTGCTTATCCGGCCGCGGAAATAACTTATGAAGGATCCGGCACGCCAGTATTGTCCATAAGTGACACCATCATGCGTGTCGTTTTTGCCGGAGCGGAACAGGAATCCAGAACCATAGAGTGGAACCTGAAAACCGCAGGCACCCTCAGTGACCTTGCCAGGGACATGAAGCTGGAAGGCTTGAATATGTCCGTCAAGGATGGTGCGGGCCTTTCTGCCGACCTGCTTGTGCCAACATTTCAGGGAGATTACAGCCTTGCCAAAAAGCCGGTGCTTGTTTACAGGCATGCCAAAGGAAGCCAGGAAGTTTTCGGCTCCATAGAAGAAGTCCGGGCGGCCCTGAAAGAAGTGGGCAGCATATCCGTACAAAAGCTGGGCGCTTCCGATTCCATGCAATATATGATACGCGTCAGGGACGACGGCAGCGACAAGGCTTTCAGCGAAAAAATTCCCAAGGCTATTGACGATGCTTTGGAAAGCACCTTTGGCCAGAACAGTGTGGTAGTTATCAGTACCGACTATGTCGGAGCCAGCTTTTCCCAGGACCTGGCAAAGGGCGCATGGAAAATGACGCTTTTTACCGTTCTGGCCATTCTGGCTTATGCAACCCTGCGCTTTAAGCTGCAGTATGCCCTTGGGGCAGTGCTGGCCATCGTCCATGACGGGCTTATAATGCTTGGCTTTATTATATGGACCGGCATGGAATTCAACACAACATCAATTGCCGCCATTTTGACCATACTGGGTTATTCTATAAACGACACCATAGTAATTTTTGACCGCATAAGGGAAGAAAGAAAGATTGACCAGGGCGCAAAGCTGTCATTTCTTATAAACAAATCCATCACGGACACCCTTGGGCGAACCTTTATAACTTCCTTGACCACCCTGCTGGCCGTGCTTGCCCTTTATTTCTTTACAAGCGGCAGCATAAAGGATTTTGCACTGGCGCTTGTTGTGGGCATAATAACCGGTACCTATTCCAGTATTTTCCTGGCAAGCGGTTTTGTGTACCTGTGGGAAAAAGTGTTTGGCAACAAAGGCTCCCAAAATACAAAAGGATCTCCGGCTGCCATTGTCAAAACATGATACAAAAAGCACAGCTCGTTTTGGAGCTGTGCTTTTTCCATGGCCCCTTTACATGGTGTATGCTTTTTAGTTATATTGAGTTTACTAAGTAATTATGGCGCCGTACCCAAGCGGTAAGGGAGAGGTCTGCAAAACCTTTATGCATCGGTTCGATTCCGATCGGCGCCTTTTGCCTTCAGTTTTTCAGAAAAAACTGTTTTACTTCTTTTAGCATCAGCTGCTCAGCCCGGCTGTATTGCTGTTTGACCGGATACACATAAATAACTTCCCATGATATGGGTTCCTTAAAAGGCACTTCTACCACATCATGTATATTGTAAAAACGCTTGATCGGAGAAGGCAATATTGTAATATAATTGGAATTGCGTACTGACTCCATCAAAAAATCCCAGGACTTGCTAAGCATGGCAATATGTATGCTTAAATCCAGTTCCCTGAATTTTTCTATAAGTTTATGATAAATCATGTAACTGTCATCAAAAATTACCAGGCTCTGCTTGTTAAGATCGCTCCAGGAAATGCTTGTTTTGCCTGCCAGCTGGTTCCTTTTGTTCATGAATGCGCTTAAAACATCCTTGTTTACAAGCAGTTCCGAAAAATGCGCCGCTTCCAGCCTGGTTGGCTTAAGAAGCATTGCGCTGTCCAGTTCATTAAGAAGCAGTTTTCTTTCAAGTTCATATGCACCTGTTTCGTGAACAATAAAATCTGTCTGTTTGTATTTGTTGAACAGCATATTAAGAAAATCGGTGCATACCACTGTTGTAACCAATGGCGGAATGCCTATTCTTAGCCTGTCTTTACGGGATGCATTGTGCCGCAGCTCCTTGAACATGTCCTCATAGTCGGAAACAATCTTGCAGGCATTTTTGTAAAAGCGTTCTCCGGCAGGGCTAAGACCCACTATCATTCTTTTATGGCGAATGAACACTTCGGCATTTTCT
>JAKPMS010000039.1 GCA_029548805.1 Spirochaetota bacterium
AATGTGGAAATAGCCGGCCTGGCTTATGACTCAAGGGATGTAAAAAACGGCTATGCCTTTTTTGCTTTTCAGGGTTTGCACACTGACGGACACAAATACATAGATAATGCTATAAAAGCCGGAGCAGTAGCCATAATACATGACAAGGAGCTGGAAAATTACAATAAAAGCGTTTGTTATGCAAAGCTGCCTGATGCCAGGCTTGCCATGCCAATGGCCGCAGCCAAGTTTTATGATAAACCCTCTGGCAAAATGGCTGTCATAGGCGTTAGCGGCACAGAAGGCAAAAGTACCTGTGTTTGGCTTATCCACAGCCTACTGGAGCTGGCAGGGAAAAAATCGGGTTTCTTTTCTACTGTGGAATACAAGCTCGGCGCCAAGGTGGAAGCCAATCCCAAACACCAAACCACTCCAGAAGCCATCACAGTACAGGAGCATTTGGCCAAAATGGCTGCAAGCGGTTTTGAATATGCTGTTGTGGAAGCTTCATCGCATGGCTTGTCATCGCTGACCGGCAGGCTTGAAAAAGTGGATTTTGATGCAGGGCTTATATGCAATATAAGGCATGAGCACCTGGAATTTCATGGAAGCTGGGAAAACTACAGGAATGACAAAGCCAATCTTTTTAGAATTCTGGACAAGGTGGATCATTGCAAGCGCCTGCCATTTTTTTTAAAAGAAGTGCCTTCTTTTGGCATTGTATGTGCGGATGAACCCAGTTTGGCTTATTTGCGTCAAAGTACAAAGAAGCCTGTTTATACTTATTCCATGGAAAGCTCAAGTGCGGATGTTTACGCGGAGAATATAAAATCGGACGATAGCGGGGCATTTTTTGATCTGGTAGAAAAAACAGACAAAGCTGAAGCGGGGTTTTTACGCTATTCGGCCAGGTTAAACCTGCCCGGAAGCTTCAACATAGAAAACGCACTGGCAGCCATTCTGATGGTATCCAAAATTACCGGTATAGAAATAAAAGACCTGTTTGGCCATTTGCCGCTTTTACGCCCCGTGCGGGGTCGCATGAACCGCATTTATATGGGGCAGGAATTTGAAGTACTTGTGGACTACGCACATACTCCTTCTTCATTTGAAACCATAATGCCATCCCTCGCCAAAGCAACAAAAGGAGAAATGGTTTGCATTTTTGGCTCGGGCGGAGAAAGGGATGTCAAAAAACGCCCACAGCAGGGAAGCATAGCAGCAAAGTACTGCGGCACTGTAATATTGTCCGATGAAGACCCCAGGGGCGAAGATCCCATGGCCTTACTGGAAGACATTGCAGCCGGCTGTGCTTCAAAAGAAAGGGGAAAAAACCTTTTCCTAATTCCTGACAGGAAAAAGGCAATACGCTTTGCAATACATAACAGGAAAAAAGGCGATCTGGTATTACTTTTAGGCAAAGGCCATGAAAACAGCATTGAGTATAAAGACCATTCCATCCCATGGGATGAAATAGCAGAAGCCGAGGCTGCCCTGGCAGAACTTGGCTTCCGCAAAAATCAGGATTGAAGCAGGAAAACAAATGAAAATAGGCATTTTATACGGCGGGCGCTCTGGCGAGCATGAAGTATCACTTCAATCCGCTGCAAGCATAGTAAGAAACCTGGACAAAAACCACAAAATAACCCTTATAGGAATTTCCAAAAATGGCACTTGGCATATGCAACCGGACAATGTACGTGAATCCTGCATCGAAGGATCCGGCCCTCTTGAGCTTAGGAATGAAAGCCCTGAAGTATTGGCTGTACCCGGAGGCGGACTCAGGGCTTTTGGACCCAAGGGATCCGCCGACCTGCCAATAGATGTGGTGTTTCCCGTATTGCACGGAAGTTTTGGAGAAGACGGTACGGTTCAGGGCTTGCTCGAATGTGTAGGCCTTCCCTATGTGGGAGCAGATGTGTTTGGCAGTGCCCTGTGTATTGACAAGGAAAAAGCTAAGATAATGTGGCAGGCAGCCGGTCTTGAGACACTGCCCTTTATAGCTGTTGAAAAGGCTGGCTTGGACAACCCGGAAGAACTTTTTGCAAAAAGCGAGCAAAAATTCTCCTGGCCCATGTTTGTTAAGCCTGGGCGTTGTGGCTCCAGTGTGGGTGCATCCAAAGCTGGCAATAGAGTAGAGTTGCTTGCCGCACTGAAAGAGGCTTTTAAATTTGATACCAAAGCCCTTATAGAACCTTTTATATCCGCAAGGGAAATCGAATGCTCTGTTCTGGGCAACCACGATCCTGTTGTTTTTCCGCCAGGAGAACTGGTACCTTCAAGAGAATTCTACGATTATGAAGCAAAATATCTAGACCCTATGGGAGCCCGTTTTATAGTGCCGGCTGTCCTGGACAGTGAACAAACAGCCATGCTAATGAGTACAGCTATAAAGGCATACAAAAGTGCCGGCATAATGGGCATGGCCAGAATTGATTTCTTTCTGGACAAAAGCTCGGGTAAAATATGGCTTAATGAAGCCAATACTATACCCGGTTTTACTTCCATTTCCATGTATCCAATGATGTGCGAAGCAGGAGGATTGCCGTATAAAGAGCTGCTGGACAAGTTGTTGGCACTCGCATTAGAAA
>JAKPMS010000059.1 GCA_029548805.1 Spirochaetota bacterium
AGGATGGATAGTGCCTGCAAGCCCCCAAGATAAACGGCTGTTGTCCACAAGAAAAAACTGGCTGTGTCTATTTTTTTTGGCATTCCGGATATGGCCAAAACTATGGTATAGCCCAGCGGAGTCATCATTGAGAAAAAGAAACGAGCTGATGACCTGTGTCCAAAGCTTGCAAGCAACAATAGCTGTACAAGAAGAAAAAATATAAGTGATATGATGGCTAAGGTGCTTGGCCTTATTACAGCCGGAGAAGTAAACAGGATTATTATGAAAAACAGTACAAACTGGCTGGAATACAGAAAAAATTCCTCTAAAAAGCGTTTTGGCAGAAATTTCATATCAGTCCTGTATAATATACAATAGTAGTTATGCTGTCAGCCACAGACAGGCTGATCACGGCTTTTTGCCATCCATGAACTTTTGTATAACGGGGCGGTATTGGGCTTCCATCCATGCGTATTCCAGAATGGCTTCCAGATAACCGGCCGGCTCTCCGGTATCCAGGCGCCTGCCTTGCAGCAGCCTGTATGCCACCTTGTTTGCTTCTATCATACTGTCCAGCGCATAACTGTGGTAGTATTCCCCGCCCTTGTGCTTTTTCCAGCCTTCTGCAAGGTATTCAAAAAATTCCGGAGTATACAAATAGCGGCCTATGGATATGTAGTGGCTTGGTTCGCTGCCTTTGGCCGGTTTTTCCACAAAAGCCTTTACACCCTGCCCGTCAGCTTGGGGGTCTATAACCCCGTAACGGGATACATCTCCTGGTTCGTGCATGGCTGCAAGCACGCATTTGCCGGTTTTTTCATATACATCCACAAGCTGTCTGCTTAGTGGCGGCTTTCCAAAATGGAGGTCATCAGGGTAGGCGACCACACAGGCTTGCCCCCCAAGCAAAGGAACGGTCTGAAGCAGGGCATGACCGGTGCCCATCATTTCTTTTTGTCTTACAAAAGAAATATTGGCGTCGGGCGGGGCAATTAGCCCTGCCTTGTCCTTTTTGCCCTCTTTAAGGAATACAGCTTCCAACTCTGCTTCATAATCAAAATAGTCATCCAGAGCCTTTTTCCTGCGGCTAGTAATGATGATTATGTCCCTGATGCCGGAGTCCACAAATTCGTCAACAATAAAACTTATACATGGCTTGTTTAAAAGGGGAAGCATTTCTTTGGGTACGGTTTTTGTTACCGGCAAAAAGCGGGTGCCATAACCTGCTGCTACAATAATGCCTTTCATATCAAGTGTATTCTAACTTGAACAGCTCAATTTGTGCTAGCAGGGCCCGGCTTGTCCATTGTGCAAGCCCGGGTTACAATCTGCTATGGCTGCTTGCCATGCGGGCACTGTTTTGAGCTCAGGCCGGGAGTAAAAATCATGCTTAGAATAAGGATCAAACCCACTATTGTCAGAGCCATGGTACTGGCTTTGCTCATCATAGCGCAGCTTTTTCTTATCTCTTACACCCTTTGGTCCAGCAGCAGGGCATCCACCATTTTAAGTGCCAGCTTTACAATAATCAGCTTTTTTGTTGTTCTGCATATAGTAAAAACCAGGACTGACCCATCCTACAAGCTGATATGGTGCATAATGATTTTGCTGGTGCCTGTTTCCGGAGGCATTTTTTACCTGTTTTTTGGGTTGCAGCCATCCAGTAAACGCCTTAAACTTCGCCTTGCCAAAATAGAAGACAATGCAAAAGTGTACAGACAGAAGCAAAGCGGAGCATTAAGCAGTCTTTCCAAAATAAACAACGACTTTGGCCGCCAGGCAGCCTATCTGCAAAACATGGAGCATTATCCCGTTTATGCTTCTTCCCGGGCGCTTTACTTTAATTCCGGAGAAGAAAAGTTTGAGCGGCTTAAAACCGAGCTGGCCAGGGCGGAGAATTTCATATTTCTTGAATATTTTATAATTGAAGAAGGCCTGATGTGGAACTCCATTCTGGATATCCTGGCAGAAAAAGCAAGGGCAGGGCTGGACGTACGCGTACTGTACGACGGCATAGGCTGCCTTTTAACCCTGCCGCCCGACTACCCTAAAAAGCTGAAAAACCTGGGCATAAAATGTGCGGTATTCAACCCGGCCAGGGCCTTTCCGTCCACCTTGCTTAACCACAGGGATCACAGAAAAATACTGATCATTGACGGCAAAGCGGCCTTTACGGGCGGAGTAAATCTGGCTGACGAGTACATCAATGTAATAGACAAGTATGGGCACTGGAAGGACGCCGCCATTTTTATAAGCGGAGAAGCGGTACACAGCCTTACAAGCATGTTTTTGACCATGTGGCAATTGCAGACAAGACAGGAAGAAGAATGCTCAGGGTTTTTCCCGCTGTGCAAGGATATGGAAAAGCAGGACGGCTACATACAGCCCTATGCCGACAATCCGCTGGATAATGAAAATGTAGGCGCTTCTGTATACCTCAATATAATCAATGCCGCAAAAAATTATGTGTTCATTACGACGCCATATCTTATTGTGGACCATGCCATGATGCTTGCACTATGCCTTGCTGCCAAAAGCGGGGTGGATGTAAGAATTATTACGCCACGGCACTGGGACAAGCGCTATGTACACAGGGCAACCCGATCCTATTATGACGAGCTGGTAGAAGCGGGTGTAAAGGTATATGAATATGCGGACGGCTTTATGCATGCCAAAACCTTTGTATCGGATGATGCCCTGGCATCTGTAGGAACCACCAATATGGATTTCAGAAGCCTGTATCTTCATTACGAATGCGGCGCCCTTATTTATTCCGGTTCGGCCGTTATGGCTGTAAAGGATGATTTTGAGCAAACTCTTTTGCGTTGCGAGCTTATAAAACCGGGGCAATACAAGGCCAAAACAGCCATTGGAAGACTTATCAACCAGATATTGCGCCTGCTTGCCCCTTTATTGTAACAAGCCTGACAAAAACCTGCCTTATTCCAAAAAAAGGCGTTTTGATGCGTAAACCGGGTCGCTTGTAAGGTTTACTCCCAGTTTTCTTAAGCCTGCTTCATCTCCCGGAGATGGTATATGGGACATGTGCATCTGGCAGCCGCGCAGCTCCAGCAGCTTGTCTACGCATGCCTGCACCATGGGCGTAAGGGCTGCGCTTATTGAAAGGGCAATGAGCACTTCATCCACATCCAGGCTGGTGCTCTTTCTGCCAAGCACATCCTTTTTTAGCTTTGCTACAGATTCTATTACTAGGGGAGACAGAAGATGTATTTGGTCCGGCACTCCGGCCAGCATTTTTATGCTGTTAAGCACTACAGCCGCTGCAGCGTGCAAAAGGTTGGAGTTCTTGCCGGTTACAATTTGCCCGGAAGGCAGCTCAAGGGCTGCTCCGCAATAAATTGCGTCATCTTCAGCGTGGGCTCTGGATTCTGCAATTTGGGATGCAGCCCTGGCTGCAGGAACAACAGGTCTGTCTTCGGGTTTAAGCCCGAGCTCTCCAAGCAGCATTTCGGCCTTGTCTCTGGCTGATTTGTCCACAAGCCCCATCATGTATTCGCTTGCACAGCGCAAATAACGCCTTATTATTTCCTGTTCGGCAGCTCTCCTGGCCAGCTTGTCGTCAATAATGGCAAAACCCAGGCGGTTTACTCCCATTTCTGTCGGGGAGCGGTATTTGGCAGGCTGTCCGGTAATGCGGTCCAATATGGCTTTAAGAATGGAAAAGGATTCCACATCCCTGTTATAGTTTACAGCCACCTCTCCGTATGCTTCCAGATGAAATGGGTCTATAAGGGTGGAGTCTTTAAGATCCAGGGTAGCTGCCTCGTAGGCAATGTTTACAGGGTGCTTTAGCGGCAGGTTCCAAACTGGAAAGGTCTCAAACTTGGCATACATGGCCTTTTGCCCAAGCTTCATGTCGTGGTATATCTGGGACAGGCAAGTGGCCATTTTGCCCGAGCCGGGGCCAGGCCCGCTTACCACCACAAGCGGCTTTGCAACTTCTATCCTTGGATTGGCGCCATAACCGTCTTCTGAAACTATTCTGTCTACATCCGTGGGATAGCCCCTTATTGGCTCGTGTACATAAACCCTTATACCTCGATTTTCCAGCTTTGTCCTAAAAACCTTGGCAGCTGACTGCCCTTCCCAGCGGGTAATTACAACGGCTGCTACTGCCAGACCCCATTCCCGCAAGTCGTCTATCAGCTTCATGGCATCAGCATCGTAGGTTATACCGTAATCAGCCCGGATTTTTCTCTGTTCAATGGCTCCCGCATGGATACAAAGCACAATTTCTGCATCCTCTTGCAGCTCTTTTAAAAGGCGGATTTTTACATTGGGGTCATAGCCCGGCAAAACCCTGGCCGCATGAAAGTCAGCAATAAGCTTGCCTCCAAACTCCAGATACAAACGGCCCTCAAAGCCATGCATCCTTTCACGTATATAAGAGACCTGTTCATTTACATATTTGTCATTGTCAAAAGCAATAAGCTTTGCCATTTTTAAAACCTCCAAAACCCGGTTTTAAGCTTAACCAAAAAATCGTCCAGGCTGCAATATGCAGTCTACCCTGGTTATATATAAAAATCATGCCTAGTTCCCCGAATCTTGTTGTTACCTGCTATTGCTACTATATATTGTATGATGTTGTGCAATCCTATACTATATAGTGTCGTGTTTATGTAAAAACTGCCTTTGACAACAAGCTTTGGGGAACTAGAAAAACTATACATATCCGGTGTTGAAAAATACTTGCCTTCGGTTTACCATTTTTAAATGACAGCATTGGCTAAAAATAAAAAGCGGAACAGGGAAACAAGACAAAAGAACTTGTTCAATGATATTTACAAGCTTAACCTGTTTGCTTCGATAATAATAATTGTTGCAGTGGTAATGCTTGTTACCATGGTCAATATAATTGTCTTGAGAAAAAACCTGCAGCGGCAGGCAGTTGTTACAAGCGATGAAATAGCCGCCCTGCTGGCAGAACCCATGTACAAGCTGGACAGCTCCCAGATTGTCAGGATAGCGGAAGCTGTTCTGGCATCAGAAAGAGTGTCAGGAGTAAGCATAAAATCCGATTTGGGTTTAGTCTATTTTAAGCAAAGGGAAAGCCATAAAAACAGCCTGATACATAGCCAGGAAAGAAGCGTGACCTACCAAAATACCTATGTAGGCTCAATAATTTTTGACTTTAACTATAAATCGCTCAACGCCATAAGGAACCAGGTTTTTATAGTATCTATATTGATAATTCTGGCTCTGACACTGGTGTCCGGCATTTTTCAGAACAGAATTCTTATTCCTCGCGCTTCTGCCCCTTTTTCCATGCTGCTAACGGGTATAGGCAACGTTGCAGATGGCAATTACAAATTTGAACTGCCGCCAAGCGGCTACAGCGATATGGACAACATAATAAGCCACATAAACAATATGGCAAACAAGGTAAATGAAAAAAATGACGAACTGGCCAGGTTCAATGAATCATTGGAAGAAAAGGTGGAAGCCAGAACCGTCGAGCTTAAAACATCCCTGGACAATCTGGCAAAAGCCCAGGAGAAGCTTATAGAATCTTCAAAACTGTCTGCTCTTGGACATTTGTCTGCCGGCATTGCCCATGAATTGAATACACCCCTTGCAGCCATAATTTCTTCTTTTGAAGGACTAAAAAATTATCTGGGCGAAGTAACCAAATGCAGGGAGGAATACTATGCTGCATCTGACAAAAAGAGCTGCGCCCTTTATAAAAAGCTGATTGAGGCAAGCATGCCCCATATAAACAATTTTGAACTCACATTGTTTTCTTCAAAGCAGCAGAAAGCCCTGGCCAAACAGCTGGAAGAGATGCATATAGAAAATGCAACTACGGCCGCATATTATATAGCCAACCTTGGCGTAAACGGCATGATTAATGAGCTGGAAGAATATATGAAAGGCATGGACCCCGCCATGGCTCTTAGGGCAGCCAGTCAGGACATGGAAGCCCAAAAAATCCTTGAAATTATACGGCTTTCTTCCGAGAAATCAGCCAATGTTGTAGGAGCGCTAAGAGCCTATCTTAAAAAAGATGACGACAATGCAAAAGAAGCGGTCAACCTTAAAGACGAAATAAACAAAATACTTATACTTTTTAACAATTCGTTAAAGCATGAAGTAAAAATAAAGCTGGATATGGACGAGCTTATGGTAACTGGCAGTCAGGAAAAGCTTAGTCAGGTTTTTATGAACCTTATCCGAAACTCCGCACAGGCCATGAACTATAAGGGCAGTCTTGAAATATCCGTAAAAAAATCGGACGGCAAGGCAGTGGTCAGTATAACGGATTCCGGCCCCGGCATTTCGGAAGAAAACAAAGAGCGAATTTTTGACCCGTTTTTTACCACCAAAAACGACGGAGAAGGCATGGGGCTCGGCCTTGATCTAGTAAAAAGGATAGCAGAAGCGCATGGAGGCTCCATTTCTGTAGATTCCAGACCTGGAAGAACCGTTTTTATAGTGGAATTGCCAATCATGGAGATGGCATAAAAAGAAATGTGCAAGCACCAGGACCAGCATTTAGCCCAGGCTGGCCTGACGCTTTTCCAGGCTTTCATCCAGCATACATAGCCCAAGTACAATCAGGGTTCCAACAGGAACGTACAAAAGTGCTGTTTTAAGGCTGCTCAAATCTGCCAGCCGGCCGAGCAAAAAGGGCGACAGGCCTATACCGGCTCCCTGCACGGCCTGTACCAGGCTTGCCCATTTTTTGTTGCCTGTCACCCTTCCAAGGAATTTGTTCAGCCCCATCGGAAAAAAATTGGAAGAACCCATACCGCACAGGGCAAGCCCGGCAAAATTGCCAATCCATCCCATTCTTAGCCAAAATAGCGGAAAGCCCATAAGCACCATAAGTATGGAAAAATTCATTATTTGCTTTTCTGTTATGCGGCTTCCGGCAAGGCTGGCGGCAAAACGGCCTCCCACTTTTGCCATATAAAGAATTATTACCCCAAGCGAGGCAAGAAAAGGGGTGGAGCCAGGAATTTCAAGCAAATAGCTCATTGACCAGAAACGGAATGACCATTCTACTGTCACAACAAAAAAAATGATAAGCAATGACAAAACAAGGCTGATGGCAGGTCTAGCTTCCATGATTCCGGCTTTTTGTCCATGAAGAGCCATGCTAGCCTTGTGTTTTTTGTAGGCAGGAATACCCGGCAGGGCGGTAAAAACGGATGCAAGCAGCATAAAAGGGAATACTATCCTCCATCCCTGCCCAAGCTTGTCTCCCAATAGGAGCACCAGAGGAACAGTCATGGAAGCTATTGCTGTTGCAACATTGGATTCTATGACCATTTTTCGCCTGATGATCCCGGGCCTTTCCGATATGGATATCTGTACGGACACGGTGGTCAAGGTTCCCGCCAGGCTTGTTATCAAAACTGAAAGCAGAGTAAAAAGAGGGCCATTGGCAAGAACCATGGCAAAAACTCCAAGCAGCATTACAGCCAGCCCCAGCCATGCAGACAGCCCCGTACCCATACGATTCAGGATTGCAGATCCAAAAATACCCATGATGACCATTCCAAGAGCATAAGCGCTCTGGTGAAGCCCCGTAAGGGCGTAGCTCATGCCGAATTCTTCCTGCAGGCGGGGAGCCATGGGTCCTATCATGCTTAGGGTAAAAGAAAAAAGGGCATAAATCAGATATAAGGACCATACAAAAGAGCTGCGTACAAGTTTTTCTTCATGTTTTTTGATTTGCATATTTTATATCTATACACATAAAAGGCCTGTTGTGTCCAATATTTTTAAGGTAAGCGACCCGAATGCCGACGGAACCCATTCGCTTGCCCCGTATTACAGCGCATGGACCAAAGACGGAAGCCTGCCGGAACTCCCTGATGACGAGTTTAACTGGAACCGCTAAAGCATTTACCAGCATTAAAAAAGGTTAATAAGGGCGTTTGCGCTGAAAACCCCATTGTCCCAGCTGCACATAAAAATGCCGTTAAAGCTTTCGCACAGGGCTTTTACGCTTTTTAACCCCAGGCCCCGTGCATGCCCGCTTCTGCCCTTTTTGCTGCTGACAGGCAGGTCGCCAAGTATGGTGCCAATGCTCCCGCAAAAAGCATTTTTTACAGCTATAAGCACCCTATCCTGGTTGTGGTCAATGTTTATTTCTATCCATCTTTTTTCCTGCGGCAAGCCAAGGCTGGCTTCTATTGCATTCTCGAGCAGGTTTCCGGCTGCAACACACAAGTCGTAATTGTTCAGCTTTTCGTATTTCTGCCCTGAGTCAGAAGCGGAAGCGTTATAAATGGAAGCAGGCAAAACAGCCTTCACTTCCAGCGGAATTTCGTTTTGCGTGCAAATATCCGCGTAATGGGCCAGCACTGCATTTACCACTGTATTTTTGCAATAGAGCCGGATGCCGCTCCTGTCAATATGGCCGGGCAGTTCAAGAAAGTGCTTAAGCTCTTCTATTTCTCCGTTTTTAAGGAGATACTTTATGGCTCCGAGTTCGTGTTTGTAGTCGTGCCTTATAATGCGTATCTGCTCCAGCAATTCTGCAAGGTTTTTGTAATAGGCTTCTCCGCTGGTCAGCATCATGCGTGCTTCCCTGGCCTTTGTTTCAATTTCCAGGCTTTGCCGTCCAAGCATAATGCTCAATATGCACATGATAATTCCGGCAAGGAGGGACAGAGCCAGGGTCAAAGGAGTATTTGGTGCAAACAGCGCGTTTGGCAGCTCAAAACCGACAAGGCGTACCGCATAGTAGGCTCCCAGCGGGTACAAAATAAGTATACGCCAGGCCGGCTTGTGCAAAAACTCCCTTACAACAGTTATGATGTCCTTGGCATATATGAGCATAAGTACAAAGTACAAAAGCAGCAGCATTTCTGTTACAACAAATACCATAAAGCTGCCATAGGCAGAAAACTGCAAGCCTATAATAACTATACAGTTGCTGACAAGGTTTTGCGTATAATGAAAAAATACCTGGCCGTAAATGCTGCCGCCGGAAATAAATACCACCGCCATGCAAAATAAAAGCGTGTCCAGCTGAAGGGCAAGCAAAACAGGGTTTGCCAGCCTTTGCAGCAACAGGTCCAAGGCGATATTTAAAAAAGCGCTTCCAACAAGAACTAGGGCCGCCAGACTCTTCTTCACCCTAAGCTTAAAACAAAAAACCACTATGGCTATATTGACGCTTACCGAGCTTAGAAGTTTTATCACGTCCATAAGATGCTCGCTCATTTGTCCTGCCCAGGCTATTCTGAATTTTTCATTTTTGCTACGGCATACTCCACATAAGCTTTTCTGAAAACGCTCCCGGCGCGGCGGCTTATGGGTAGGCGTTCCCCGTTTGTCATTACAGCCTCTGTCCCGCGGACGGTAGCAATATAGTCCATGTTTACAATATAGGAGTCATGACAAACGGCAAAGCGGCGGTCCGCCAAAAGACTATCCCTAATGTCGGACAGAGAGCCGGATGATTTTAAGGTTTCACGTTTGTTGTTGATGACAATATGAAAAAACAGCTTGTGGGAACTCACTTCCACCCACAAAAGCTTTCTATAAAAAAGCATACCGCTCCATGCCTTAGTCTTTACAAAAATACCGCTTTCATCCTTTTCTGGCAGCGTCTTTTTGCGCAAGGCCGCTGACATTTCGTCCATAAGGGCAAACAGCTTTTCCTTGCACACGGGTTTTACAAGATAGGCAGAAGCTTTTACCTCGTATGATTCTGAAGCAAAGTCGTTGGAGCTTGTAAGAAAGGCGATGGGCCCGGCAAAGCCGAGCTGTCTTAATGCGGCAGCCAGTTCTGTGCCCTTTTGCTCCGGCATTACGATATCCAGAATTGCAGCGTCCGGCTGCAATGGCCGGACAGCATCCGAAAAAAGCAGCCGTGCTTCCCGGGCGCTGCTGCAGCAATGCAGCTTTATTTTGGGTGCAGGCTGACTCTTTTCTGCGACCGTTTTTTCCCACTCAAGCACAAGGGAGCTTAAAGCAGCCAGTTCCTCTTTGTTGTCGTCTACCAAAAGCAGGATCATAAAAAGGACTTTAACATACTAACTATTTTTAATTAAGCACTGTGCAATTTCCGCTTGTGCCGTTTGCATGACCACTTGGGAAAATTGCCAAAAAAGCCGTTTACACGTTTGTTAGGCAGGTTTAAAGTCCCGCTATGGATTGCCAGATACCTAACAAGGACAGAGAGCTTTGCGCTTTTACCAGCAAGCTGATAGAGCTTTGCAAGGCAAACAAGCTTGCCTGGGGCATTCCGTCAGATGCGGTAAATACGCTTGAGGCCATGTTTGCGGTTTTTGAAAACGCCCTGCGTGCTACACAGCCGGCCATAAGAAAGTCGGACATAGTCATAAAGACGGAAGCAAAAGAGGTTCTGGGCGCTTTGTTAAAAAGTTTTATCAAAGAAAACTTTGAGAAAAACCCGGCTGCAGAAGGATTGAGCAGGGAAGGCATTATTGCGGCTTGTTCAAAACAGGAAGAATAAAGGCAGAAGCCTTTAATACGGCGGCGGCCTGAAAGACGGCAGCCTTTATGGAAGGGCTCGTTACCCTTCCGCCGTGTAGCCCTTGGGGGCAGGAATTACAAGACGGCGGGAAAGACCGCAAAAGGAGTTTTTTGTATGAAAAGCAAAGTAATTATTATTGGGCTGCTTTTGGCAGTGCTTATGACTGCTGCTGTTTCGGCATTGGATTTTGACTGGCAATCATATTCTTCTTCCATAAAGGAAGGGGATATACTTGCAAACGTAGGTATAGGCTTTGGTACTCCAAGCATAGGCAAAATGGTTATTCCGCCCATCCAGGCCAGCGTGGAATATGTAATACCGGTTTTAGGCTTTCCTACGTCCTTTGGCGCACTTGTAGGGTTTACAACATCTGCTTATGACTATTTTTATGGCACATACAATTATACAGGAATAGCCATGGCCGCAAGGGCTTCATGGCACATTGACCTGGGTATAGACAAGCTGGATACCTATTCTTCCTTAGCACTTGGCTACTTCAAATATTTAACGACATATACTCCCATAGCCGGCTATGAAGGTTGGTCGATAAACGAAACAGATTACAGTTCTTTTTATTACGGCGTTAATGTGGGCGCCCGCTACTTCTTTACCCCAAGCCTTGGCGCAAGCATCGAATTAGGCTACAGCGCGCTTTCTTACATCGCTGCAGGACTTACCCTGAAGTTCTAAAACAGCCCTCCTTAAAAGCGGCCGGCAGCTTTGTCTGCCGGCCGCTATCTATTAAAAACAATTAAAAAACATGGCCGGCCCAAAAACCAGCCAATTTTTATGGCTATAAAAAAAGCCGGCACCCTAATGGCAGCCGGCTTTTTTCAGGCGGCAATTAAGCCGCCGTTAGAACAACTTTACTTTAGAACGGCCTGTCGGCTATGTACTTGTATTCCTTCCATGCCTGATACGAGAGTTTATATTGACGCCTGGGAGAATAACAGTGAGGTTACTTTCACCTTTAAAAACATACCCTCCTATGAAATGAATTTTGATCCCTCCGAGATCACGGAGCGGTTTACAAGAGGCGATAAATCGAGAAGCACCGACGGCTCCGGTATAGGCCTTTCCATAGCAAAAAGCTTAGCGGAGCTCCAAAAAGGCGGATTGGACATAGGCGTCGCCGGTGATTTATTTAAACTGATTTTGACCTTTCCCAAGGCTGGCGAAAAATAAATATTCTTTTAAAAAAACCGCCCCCGGGTGGGTGGTGGTTATTTTTTATAACTGGCAGAAACCGCACCTAATACGACGCCAATTCCGACGCCTATTGAAAGCCATAAAGTCGGATTCTTTAAAATGGCGCCCAAAACGATACCTATGGCCGTACAAAGACCGATGGACGTTCCCATATTCCAAAAATCTGATATCTTGTATTTTCTCATCTTCTTTATCTCCTTTCACTGCTATTTATACGCCTTCTATATCCGTTACTTTGGCATTAGCCAAAACTTTACCATGTGATAAGCCATTGTAATAACTGTCTAAGTGTCGCTAAACAGTGCATGAGCACTATTTAGGGTACCTATCGGCTGCATCGGTCTTTTGTTCCAGGATATGGCAATACGGCATCGAAAGGTGAAAATAGTGCATATTTACCTTGTTTCCCTCTACGGCTGCCATACCTTCAATCCGGCAGGATGCGACAATATCGCTTTCGGAACCGGCTTCCTTTATCACTCGGCACAAATCTCTGCGAATACGGAACAAGCTTTCCTGCCCGTCTTCATAAATGCCTGTTTCTATATGCTTCAACACATTTTCAAGCTCATCCTTAAGACAAACCTTTCGCCGCATGAGACCGAGGCCGTAAAAGAGTGCAACATCGTCCCGAAGGTCAAGTATTATGCTTTCGGGCAAAAATTCCATATCCCAGTTATATTTTAGTTGGCGGACTTCTTTTAAAAATTCATCCGCATCAAGCATCGAACCTGAAAGACTCATAAATCTTTTCTGCCCATCCGCTTTCCATTCCGTGCTGCCGCAATCTTTGTGCCATAACGAAAGGGCCGTCTTTAAACGATCCTCTCCGGATACTTTGCTTGCATTCCAACGCGCTATAGCACATTTTACCTTTTCATGGCTTTCCCGTTCCCAATTTGCTTCCTTTATGCGTTCATCGGGGTACAGGGCATCTGCGGGAAGCGCAAACTGCAAACTCCGCAGCTTGGAGCCATAAATTGTGTCTTCGGATATTCCGCTTAACGTAACATGCCACAGATATTTGCGCACACGGTTTTCACGCCGGTGCAAGGCATGGGACAGCAGCCACAATATTTCACCGGCTCTTTCAAGGGCGGATCCGCCCTTTGAGGCAGCCTCTTTAGTCAGCCGCATAAAGAGGCTGTCTGTTTCCGGTGCATCTTCGAAACTGTATAAAACGCCCCCGCGTAGAGAAAACCATTCTCTGCCGCCTAATTCCCCATATTTTAAGCTATCAAAGTCGAGGATAAAGTCGCCCCAGTTTGCCCAATCCGAGAGAAAAAGCCCTTTTGCTTCCTCCGATCCGAAGAACCACTCGTCGCTTCCGGCACCGATTATGGCAGGCGTTGATCCTTTTCCAAACAGGGAGCGGCATAAAGCATCCGCCCCATTTTCATCCCGTTTCATATATGCATTTTGGATCTCATGCAACATTGTCTGAATAGCCTTATAACTCATTTGGATGCCCCCTCTCGTTTGATATTCGCTTAAGAAAACCCCCAAATGTTATTCGATAATTTTGCATTATATATAAGGTTTATGCGACCCGTTTATTGATACTGTATGGAAACACCGGATCTGTTCTCATTAAAGTAAATGCAATCCCCATCATCATAATGCCATACAGATTGTATATAAGACGGCTGTAAAATTTCTCCCACAACTTTATAATCGCAAAAATACGCCGACCAGCCTGCCGCAGTTTCTTTGCTGTCCATATCTATGGCTGTCCTGTCCTCTGTGCGGAAACTCAGCAGTTCCCCTTTCGGGCTAAATGTAAATATGCCGCTCACCGACTCATTTTCCCAACTAATTGCCGCTTTTGCGTGGGTATCGTCAACAGTTTCCCATATTACGAAATCTTGCAGAGCAGCGTTAGGGACCATTAAGCATTCTGCGAGCCATGTAACCAGGCAGGCACGATCCATTTTATCACCCTTTTGATCAAATAATGTGATCGCTTTAGCGAGGCTCCCTTTCATACCGCCTCTGCCTTTATCATAAGAATCCAATCCTTCAAAAGGCACCCCCATAATGGATGAGGAAATCAAGGCAAAACGTTCAGGCCTCTTCACAAGGTTAAACTGCTCATAATCAATTTTTATAGTTTTTATATCTGACATGACAAAGACCACATCATGAAGTGCGGCCCTCATGTATGACATCTTTGGGGTGCCAATATAAGCGCAGTATTTAAAATATTTCTGCACTGGCGCCGGCAATCCTGCAATATCCGCTTCTGCAAATACTTCATTTATCATAGACGCCCCTTTTACTTTCGCCTCCGTGAGACTTATAAATTTGGCCTTAGTCGGTGAATACGGCATCTTCAAAAATACCACGGCACCCAAAATAAGTATAAGAACCGCTGCGGTTATTAGCCACACTTTTCTATTCCTCCTTCTTAGCAAAACTGCCTCCCATTTTGATAAGATTTTTCTCTAATTGGCCGATAGCTTCGGATAAAAGAGATAATTCTTTGGATTCAAAACCTTGAAACAGCTGCTCCAAAAACTGCATCTCCTTTCCATCCCTCTTTTTTAAATGTTCCATGCATGAACTCGTAGGTTTTATGCGCAGCACTCTCGCATCTGATTTATCCTTTTCCATAAGCACGAACCCCTGCCTCTCCAGTATGGATGCAATCTTTTTTACATTCTGCCGGGAGCTCCCAATTTGAGATGCGATTTCCGAAAGCGCCGGCGTATCGCTCTCACATTTTAAAACTCCGGCAAGAAAAAACCATTGTTTCACTGTCAAATGCGGGTCCATTTTATCTCCCGCAATTTGCAATCTATTTGAAAGCATAAATATCATACCGAAAATATACGCTTTTTTATCAAGATCCTTCATCTTTGCCATTTCCTTCCATACTAAACCGCTAAGGGGGACTTCCAGCCCTGACCCCTAACATACGCTTTTTGCTTTGCTAAATCGCCTTATTGTAAATAAGGCGATGAAACTTCGTAGGATGTTTTTTGATGTGTCTGTCTGTTTTTCTTCCTGGCACTTTTGGGCAATATATTTCATATATACGACATCCACGCCTTCCGTTTTGCAGTACAGCCCTATAGAATCAAAAGGTTCCTTGCTGCACTGAAAAAAATAATGATTAAACTGCATTTCCCTACCTCCAATATAAATAAGCGTAACTGGTTACATTTTGTATTATGCGTAACTGGTTACTATATGTCAATATATTATTTCAAACTTTTGGTAAAATTTTTATATCCTCTTTAGGGCTCTTCCATTCAACATCATGAACTCGCTGGATACTATTTTTAAAACCTTGGGAATATCTCATATAGTTACGCCCTCCTATTGGCGTAAACTATCTTGACTGTATTTTGAGGCGCTGTTTTACTGCTTGGTGCAATGTCGCCTAAGAAAGCCTTTTACCCTGGAATATAAAAATTTCTTAAGTATGGGAAGAATTGACGGTTACGCTTTGTCTGCCGGCCGCTATCTATTAAAAACAATTAAAAAACATGGCCGGCCCAAAAACCGGCCAATTTTTATGGCTATAAAAAAAGCCGGCACCCTAATGGCAGCCGGCTTTTTTCAGGCGGCAATTAAGCCGCCGTTAGGACAAGTTTACTTTAGAACGGCCTGTCGGCTATGTACTTGTATTCCTTCCACCTGCGCTCCACCATGGCGCGCTGCTTGTTCTCAAGCATTTCTGCCCTGGCCGGGTCTGCAACGCGCAGGCTCTTGAATCGGGTTTCGTTGCCCATAAACTCGGAAATCTTAGCCAGCTCCGGCTCCCTGGAGTCCAGCTGGAAGGGGTTTTTGCCAAGAGCCGTAAGCCTTGGGTCATAGCGGTACAGCGGCCATATGCCTGCTTCTACCATGGTCTTCTGCTGGGTAACACCAAGCATCATGTCTATGCCGTGGTTTATACAATGGCTGTATGCAATGATGAGGGACGGGCCGTTATAGCTTTCGGCTTCTCTTATGGCTTTAAGGGCCTGGTTCATGTTGGCGCCCATGGATATCTGCGCAACATAAACATAGCCATAGCTCATGGCTATCATGCCAAGATCCTTTTTGCCTATGTCCTTGCCTGCCGCCGCAAACTTGGCCACCGCTCCAAAGGGAGTTGCCTTGGACATCTGCCCGCCGGTGTTGGAGTAGACTTCTGTGTCCATCACCAATATGTTGACGTTTCTGCCGCTGGCTACAACGTGGTCAAGGCCGCCAAAGCCTATGTCGTATGCCCAGCCGTCACCGCCAAATATCCACACGGAGCGTTTGATTAAATGGTCTGTAACGTTGGCCAGTTCTTTTGCCCAAGCTTCATTTTTGCTGGACAACAACTTTTTAAGCTCGGCTATATTGCTTCTTTGGGTTTCAATTGAAGCGTCATCGGCCTGGGCATTGCCCAGAATTTTGTCTGCAAGAGCGCCTATGGCAGCCTTGTTGGCTTCCAACAGTTCTGTTGCGTACTCGGTCTGCTTGTCCGCGGTTAGCCTCATGCCCATGCCGAACTCTGCCGCGTCTTCAAAAAGGCTGTTGGACCAGGCCGGGCCCCTGCCGTCCTCCCTTGTACAATACGGGGTTGTTGGCAGGTTGCCGCCGTAAATGGATGTACAGCCGGTGGCATTGGCTATTACCGCCCTGTCGCCATAAAGCTGGGTAACCATTTTTATGTAAGGGGTCTCTCCGCAGCCGGCGCAGGCCCCGGAGAACTCAAACAATGGTCGCTTCATAGCAATGCCCTTGATGGTGGACAGGTTAAGATTGGGGTTCTCGGGTATGGACAGGAAGAAGTCCCAGTTTTTGGCTTCTTCTTCTCTTACAGCAAGCTGATCCACAAAGTATATGGCTTTTTGTCCTTCTATGGCCTTGTTTTTGGCCGGGCACTGGGTAATGCATTCGCCGCAACCGGTGCAGTCTTCCGGAGAAACCTGCAGGGTGGCTTTGAGTCCTTCAAAGCCCTTGCCTATGGCGTCCTTGCTTTTGAAGGTTTTAGGTGCATTGGCAAGAACTTCGGGCTTGTAGGTTTTAAGTCTTATTACAGCGTGAGGGCATACAACGGTACACTGGCCGCACTGTATACATACATCGGGATCCCAACAGGGTATTTTGTCCGCAATATTGCGCTTTTCATACTGGGTGGTGGCAGACGGGAAGGTGCCGTCGTTAGGGAACTGGCTTACCTTTATTTTGTCTCCGCGGTTGGCTGCTATTTCTCCGAGCACTTCCTTTACAAAAGCGGGTGCATTGTCTGTTACTGTGCCCTTCATTTTGTGCTTTGAGTCGGCTTTGCCCACCGTTACCTTGTGAGTGGCAGAAAGGGCCAGGTCTATGGCTTCTATGTTCTTGGCCACAACATCCGCACCCTTGCGGGAATAGGTATGCTCGGTGTATTCCTTGATAAGCCTTACCGCCTCCGCCTCCGGCAGCACGCCGGAAATTTTAAAGAAGGCCGTCTGCATGACTGTGTTTATGCGGTTTCCCATTCCGGCTTTTTCTGCAATGCCAAGGCCGTCAATCACATAGAACTTTAGCTTTTTGTTTATGATGCGTTCCTGCACTTCCAGCGGCAGTTCCGCCCACACCTTGTCGGCTGCATACGGGCTGTTAAGCAGGAAGGTAGCCCCCTCTTTTGCCCAGGCCAGTACATCCAGTTTTTCCAGGAAGCTGAACTTGTGGCATGCCACAAAGTCGGCCTTGCTTATTAGGTATGGTTTTTGTATTTGCCTGGGGCCAAAGCGCAGATGGCTTATGGTATAGGTGCCAGACTTTTTGGAGTCGTATACAAAATAGCCCTGGGCGCTGTTGTCTGTTTCGTCGCCGATTATTTTTATGGAGTTCTTGTTGGCGCCCACGGTGCCGTCAGCACCAAGGCCCACAAACAGGCATTCCACTATGCCTTCCGCATCCAGGCCAAAGCTTTCGTCCACGGGCAGGCTAAGCTTTGTAACATCGTCATGAACACCTACGGTGAACTCCTTGGCAGGCGAGTCGGCCTTTAAGCTGTCGTAAACCGCCTTGACCATGGCAGGGGTAAACTCGGCAGAACCAAGACCGTAACGCCCGCCGCTTACATCAGGCCATGACTTGAAGGCTGCCTTGCCGCCTTCCATTACTTCGCCTATGGCTGTTCTAACATCCTGATAAAGGGGTTCGCCAATGGAGCCGGGTTCTTTGGTGCGGTCCAGAACAGCAATTTTTTTGACAGTGGCCGGAAGGGCCTTTACAAAATGCTCAACGGAGAAGGGGCGGAAAAGGCGTACTATTACCGCGCCTATTTTTTCTCCCTTTTTGACAAGGGCGTTTACGGTCTCCGTAACAGTGTCCGCGCCGGAGCCCATTATTACAATAACGCGTTCTGCATCCGGAGCGCCCACATAGTCAAACAGGTGATACTGGCGGCCAACAAGCTTGGCCAGCTTGTCCATGTATTTCTGGACTATGGCGGGGGTTGCGTCATAAAACTTGTTTACTGTTTCCCTGCCGGTAAAGTATACGTCTGGGTTCTGGCTGGTACCGCGTATGACCGGCTTCTCGGGGTTAAGACCCCTGGCACGATGCTGGCGCACCAGCTCGGCGTCTATCATATCTTTTATTATGTCATAAGAGGTTTCCTCGACCTTTTGCACTTCGTGAGAGGTGCGGAAACCGTCAAAAAAGTGCAGAAAAGGCACCCTGGCTTCCAGAGTGGCAGCGTGGGCAACCAGAGCCATGTCCATGACTTCCTGTACATTGGCGGAACCAAGCATGGCCCAGCCTGTCTGGCGGGCAGCCATAATGTCCTGATGATCACCAAAAATGGACAAGGCGGAGGCAGCAACTGCCCTGGCAGCTATGTGGAAAACAGCTGAAGTGCATTCGCCGGCAATTTTGTACATGTTGGGTACCATGAGGAGCAAACCTTGGCTGGCAGTAAAGGTGGTAGTCAGGGCACCTGTGGTAAGGGCGCCGTGGACAGCACCGGCGGCTCCGGCTTCGGACTGCATTTCTACGACCTGGGGTATGGTGCCAAAAATGTTCTTTCTGCCCTGGGCTGAAAACTCGTCAGAAAGTTCACCCATAGGAGAACTGGGCGTAATGGGATAAATTGCAATAACTTCCGAGCAAGCGTGGGCAATATGAGCGGCGGCAGCGTTTCCGTCGATCATTACCATGTTCTTTTTATTGGCCATGAGAATTCCTTTGGAATTGTACTAGTTCAAGGCGTGGCGTCAGAAAAGTTGCAAGCTGAAAGGCGACAGGAACGCATATTGCTTTGAACACCGGTATAGTATAATTTTTATTGATTTTATTCAAGCATTTCATGATGTTTATACAGCAAAGTCCTATGCTTTTTTCAATAGCAGCCTTTTTTCATATATTCAAGATATATAAAAACAAAGTATATTTTTATGACAGCTCGCAGCAATAAGCTGCGGCTTCTATGGTAAATTTTCACATTATTCGCTTTGGCGGAACAAAGGAGGAAAGGTGAATAAAATAATAGCAAAAGAACGCCTTTCACAAGAGGTTTTCAGGATTGAACTGGAAGCCCCACATATTGCAAGGGAAAGAAAAGCAGGGCAGTTCGTCATAGTCCAGACCGATGTGGATTTTGGCGAACGCATACCCTTGACCATAGCCGATGCTGATACAGCAAAAGGCAGCATAACACTCATATTTCAGGCTGTTGGCGTAAGCACCCACAGGCTGGCAGAGCTTGAACCCGGAGCTTATATAGAAGCGGTGCTTGGCCCCCTTGGAAACCCCACCCACATAGAAAACTACGGCCATGCAGTATGTGTTGGTGGCGGAATCGGAGTAGCTCCAATGCATCCCATAGCTCAGGCCTTAAAAGCGGCTGGCAACAAGCTAACGGTAATTATAGGCGCCAGAAACAAGGAACTGGTAATTCTGGAAAAAGAGATGCGCGCCATTGCCGACGAACTCATCATAGTGACAGATGACGGCTCCTATGGCCGCAAAGCCCTGGTTACAGAGCCTTTGAAGGAGCTGTGCGAAGCTGAGCCCAAGCCGGATTTGGCAGTCACCATTGGCCCGCCCATAATGATGAAGTTCTGCGCTGAGACAACGAGGCCATACAAAGTAAAGACTTTTGCATCGCTCAATACCATAATGATAGACGGCACCGGCATGTGCGGCGGCTGCAGAGTTACCGTAGGCGGCAAGACCCGCTTTGTTTGCGTAGACGGCCCGGAGTTTGATGCCCATGAAGTGGACTGGAACGGCATGCTGCTGCGCCTTGGTGCATACAAACCATTGGAAGACGCTGCTCACAAGGAGCTGCACGAAAGCGGCCAGTGCCGCCTTGACGCCTTGGCAGACGCAGTTATGGCCAAAGCCGGCTTGGGCAAAAGCGGAGGAGCATCCTGACTATGCATGATAAAACCCAACTAAAAGCTGAAGCTAAAAGCGTGCTGGACGGCCTTAAAGGAAAAACCCTAAGCAACAAGGACAGAATGGCCATACCGGTGCAAGACATGCCCTGCCAGGAAGCGGCCATAAGAGCAGGCAATATGGAAGAAGTAGCCATTGGCTACAGCGAGGAGCAAGCCAGGGTAGAGGCTTACCGCTGCCTTCAATGCAAAAATGCTCCATGCATAAGCGGCTGCCCCGTATCCATTGACATACCGGGCTTTCTGCGCCTTAGTGCGGAGGGCGATTTTACCGGTGCGGCAGATGTAATACGCAAGACCAATCTTCTGCCGGCCATTTGCGGCAGGGTTTGTCCCCAGGAAAAGCAGTGCCAGCTGGTATGTACCCTGGGAAAAGCGCTTAAAAGCGTGGACAAAGCCGTACAGATAGGCCGGGTGGAGCGCTATATAGCAGACAGGGAACGAACTTCAGGCCAAAGCCCCATACCGGAAATAGCAGCCCCCACGGGCAAAAGGGTGGCAGTGGTAGGGGCCGGCCCCGCTGGAATGACTGTTGCGGCCGATGTCCGGCGCGAAGGCCATGAGGTTGTCATATTTGAGGCCTTCCAGAAGCCAGGCGGGGTAATGGTATACGGCATTCCGGAGTTCCGCCTGCCCAAAGCCATAGTCAGTGAAGAAGCAGACAAGCTTAGGGCCATGGGCGTCAAGTTTGAGCTTAACACCCTTATTGGCAGGACCATACCCCTTGAAACCCTCTTTAAAGAGGACGGCTTTGACGCAGTTTTTATAGGAGTGGGCGCCGGCCTGCCCAAGTTTATGAATATTCCGGGAGAAAACTATGTGGGAGTATTCAGCGCCAACGAATACCTGACCAGGGCCAACCTTATGAGGGCCTGGGACCAAAAAAGGGCAGCTACGCCCATTTATCATTCAAAAAGGGTGGCTGTCCTTGGCGGCGGCAATGTGGCCATGGACTCGGCACGCATGGCCCTTCGCCTTGGAGCAGAAGAGGTGCATGTACTTTACAGGCGAACAAGAGAAGAAATGCCTGCCAGGGCAGAAGAAGTGGAACATGCCATGGAAGAAGGTATAATTTTTGACTTTTTGTCCAGCCCCACAGAAATTCTCGGAAACGAAAAAGGCAGGGTAACAGGGTTAAGGGTTTTGTCTTACGAGCTGGGCCAGGCCGATGCCTCGGGCAGAAGAAGTCCGGTTGCCATAAAAGGCTCGGAACAGGATGTTGCATTTGATACCGTGATTGTTGCAATTGGCAACGACTCCAACCCGCTTTTGGCCAAAACCACAAAAGGACTGGCGGTAGACAAACGCGGACAGGTTCTGGTAGACGAAAACCAGAAAACCAGCTTGGATGCAGTATGGGCAGGAGGCGACATAGTGCTAGGCGCAGCCACAGTCATTTTAGCCATGGGAGAGGGCAGGCGCGCAGCGGCAGCCATAAACAGATATCTTATATAGTTCCCCAAATCTTAGTGTTAGAGCCCGTTTTACAAAAATATTGGCATATATTGTATAGGCTTAAGCGGCTTCATACAATATATGGTATACAAAAGTGCTGACACTAATCTTCTGGGAACTATACATTTATAAGCGGGCCCATTGCAGAGTTTCATGCTCTTGGCCATAATAGGGTCAAAGCTAGTGGCTTTGACCCTATTATTTGGAGCTGCAAGATGAGGTATAAAATCCTTTTAGCCATATTTTCCTTTTCATTGCTTCTTGCCCATGCGCAGGAATTTTATGCACCCAATCTGAGCCCTGCATCAGACCTTTCCGGAACTAGAAACCCCGAATCGTTTAAGGCGGATGCACTTCTTCTGTTCCGCCAGGGCAGAGACCTCGAAGCGGCTGGGAAAAAACCTGACTCAGACGCAAAATATAAGGAAGCTGTAGCTGTTTGCGACACGGAATTGCTGGCAGACCCAAGCAGAATGGATGCCTATACCGTAAAATGCTGGAGCCTTTTTCGACTTGAAAAATACAAAGAGGTTATAGACGTAGGCAACCAGGGGCTTAAGGTCAAGTTTGATGCCAGGATCATAGAAACCATGGGCGAGGCATACTTTCATCTAGGAGACGATGCCAAAGCTTTAAAAAACCTTCAGCGTTATATAGAAAATATCGGAGAGTACGGGGAGAGGGTACCCACCGCCTACTTCTATATGGCAGAAAGCTATGTAAGGACAAAAAGGCTGGATCATGCCGACATTGCTTACGCCATGGCAGTTTACCGGGAGCCGGGCATGGCCCGCTGGTGGTACCGCTATGGGTCGGTGGCAGAAAGCCTGGGAGAAAACGCCAAAGCCTACGAGCTATATGGTAAGGCGCTTAAATTGAGCCCCGGCATGGCAGAAGCAGCAGCCGGACAGGCGAGACTTAGGTAGTTCCCCAAAGCTTAATATCAAGCTACCTGGGCAAACTTGGGCACATAGTCAGGCTTTTCTTTAAGGGGTGTTTTTGCTTGCTTTAGCCAAATCCTTTTCTCTTCATCACTTAGCTTTAGCTTAGACAAAAATCTTCTGTCTTTATAGTAGCCTTTTAACTCTTCTTCTATCATAAATAAAGGAAGCCCTGCCGCCTCAGCATGAACAAAGTTAACTAAAGGCTCCTTTATCCGGTATAATTTGTAG
>JAKPMS010000065.1 GCA_029548805.1 Spirochaetota bacterium
TCTACTTCCGGAGTTTTTAAAATGGCCAGCTGATATGCGCGCCTGTTTACCGCAACAGTGAACTCGTAGGCACTGCTGGAATATTCTATCAAGTCTTCTAGTGGCATGCTCATGATCAAGCCCCCTGTTCTTTTAAGCTATCGTCTATTTTGGCAATCAGCCTGTCAGCCACTTTTCCCGCATCCACGGAATCAGGCAGACCGGCCTGTCCATGTTTTGTGCGTTCAAGCTCGTCGGCCAAATATATACCGGCCAAAATGGCAGTCTTTAACGGATCAGACAGCCTTGGGCCGCTCAGACCTGAGCCGCTGCTTACAGCATCAATTTTTGAACGCAGAACAGAAATCAGGGAATTTACATATTCCGCGCTCTCGTCAGTTTGTATTACAAAAGAAAGCCCAAGCAGTTCTACCCGGACTGTCTCTATGGGCATCAGAAAATATCCAGGCCGTCGCCTGACGGGCTTTCCTTTTCCGGGTTTTCTATGCTGTCGGGTTCATTGGCCGGCTGCCGGATTTGGCTGGGTTCTGAAGGCGCAAAGACTTTTGCCTCTTTGCTGCCGGCCAAGTCGGGCCCTATTGTTTTTTCATGGACCCTGTCCTCAAAGACATCCAGTTTGCGAAGAACTTCTATTATACCTTCTTCTATTTTTGTCTGTTCGTTTTTAAAATGGGATATAAGTTTTTCCAGTTCGTAAATCCGGGTTTCAGCAGCTGCAAGCCCTTCCCTTAGCGATGCATTTTCTCCCCTGAGAGAAGATATAAGGTTTACAGCTTTTTCTACCCTGGACTCAAGCGTCCTTAGCTGCTCTAGGCTTAGCATTATGTCAGGCCTGGGCCGCTTTTGCCCGTTCTACAACTGCCTTGAACGAGTTGGGGTCGTTAAGAGCCATATCGGCCAAAGCCTTGCGGTTCAGGTTTATGTTAGCCTTTGTTGCAGCTTCTATAAAACGGCTATAGCTTATTCCTTCTGCCCTGCATGCCGCATTTATGCGGCTGATCCATAGTGCCCTGAAAACGGGTTTTCTGTCTTTTCTGTCCCTGTATGCATAAGAAAGCGCTTTTGCAACAGCATCCTTGGCTGTTTTGTGATTAGTTGAACGCCTTCCGTAATATCCTTTGGCCAGTTTGAGGATTTTCTTGCGTCTATCCTTTCTTCTGGTACCATCTATTGCTCTGGACATATCAGTCTCCTTAAGAAAGCGGCTGTCTAAAATTGCTACAGCCGTAATTATTTAATTTCTTTGCTTAAGCCTGGGCATGTTTAACAGGCAGCCTGAACGGGGATAAAGGCCGCCGCAAAAATTATGCATATGGCAGAAGCTTCTTTTTGATTAAATGTGCGTGGCTGTCGTCAACAAAACCGGCCTTGCGCAGCTTGCGTTTGCGTTTTGAGCTTTTTTTTGTCAAAATATGGCGCAGGTTCATTTTTTTGTACTTCACCTTGCCGCTGGAGCTGACTGCAAAGCGCTTGGCGGCAGCACTCTTGGTTTTCATCTTGGGCATTCTGAATCCATCCTTCTATGCGGTAGTATCAGGTGCGGCCTTTTTGCCTGCCGCAGCCTTGGGTATAAGCATCATCGACATGAAGCGGCCCTCCATTTTTGGGGGGCTTTCCATGGCGTAAACACCTTCTATTTTGGCAAGAACACTTTTAAGAACCTCTTCACCTATTTCTGTATGAGCCAGTTCCCTGCCTCTGAAGCGTATGGTAACTTTAACCTTGTTGCCGTCCAGCAGGAATCCGCGCACATGCCTGGATTTGAAATCCAGGTCATGATCGTCAATCTTGGGTTGCATACGCACTTCTTTGATTTTGACGATTTTCTGGTTCTTTCTGTTGTCTTTGAGCTTTTTTTCCTGCTCAAACTTGTATTTTCCGTAATCCAGGATTTTGCAGACCGGCGGTATGGATTGGGGAGCTATTTCTACCAGATCAAGACCATGCTCTTTTGCCAAAGCAAGGGCTTCTTGCGTGGGCATGATGCCCTTTTGTTCCCCAGACTCATCAATTAACCGCACTTCGCGAACCCATATCTGCTCATTGATTCGCAGGCTTTTATTGTCCGCCAATGGACCTCCTTCGGCTTAGCCCTGTATTTGTTTGAGTGCTGCGCATTGTATCATAGCTGGCAGAATCAAGTCAAAGGGGCGCACAATTATATTGTCAAGCCGGACTTTTAATTTGACAGATTTCCCAAATGGATTATAGTTTATCCATGAGTCAATCCAAGAATCACTCAAAGTCCGGTTCAGATGAAATATACAGTTTTTCCGACTTGTGCTCAGATACAATTGAATTATACAAACTATGCGGCAAAAAAATCCAGTCCCCTGCATTGCGCAAAATGCTGGAATCTGTAATAAGTCAGAAAGAGGAGCAATGTACGCTGCTAAAAACCATGGATTTAAAGACTGACAAAGCGGACGTTGTTTTTTTTGTGGAGCCTGAAAGTGATGTACTAGTATTTCTGGAAGCCATGATTGAACAAGAAAGTCATTTTGCGATTTTGCTAGAAGAAAGCATGGCCAAGCTGGATGATAAAGAAAGCCATGTGAACTTAAAGGCCGCGGCAGATAATTCCAGAAAGTTTTCTTCCTGGGCAAAGGATCACCTGGACCTTTTATCCATGTTTTAAACGGCTGTATGGACTATAGCTTGGCTATGTGCTAGCTTGTAAACATGTATGTATTTGCTTTTTTTTCTATGCCCCTTGCATATTTTTGCCTGAGCGCATGGTACAAGCCGGGCCCTTTTGATACAAGGCTATTTTTTAGGGGCTTGTTGGCAGGTTTGCCCGCTGTTTTAATATGGCTTTTTTTAAGACCCATTTATAACCCCTTATGGGGCTCTTGGCTTTTGTTGTTTTCTTTCTTTTTTAAATACTGGTTTTTGCCTTTTGGACTTTCTGTGGCCGGTTTTGCAGTATTTGTCGGTTTTTCCGGAAAAAATGACGAAGTAAAATTGCCTCTTGGCTATAAGTCAGTCCTGCCCAGGATAAACAACGATTTGTATGAAAAGGCCCTGCCTTTTGGCTTTGGCATACTATCCGTCTTTTCTGTAAGCGAAGCAGTTTTGTCCTTTAATGTTTCCGACCCGCTGCTATACCTTTTGTTGCCTTTGTGCCTATTGGCTGCAGCTTTGTCCCTGCCCTTATTAATTGAAGAAATAAAAAACAAATCCTGGCTGGTCTTGGCGGCAGCCATAGCAGCCTTGCTGTTGCTTTCTTTTGGAAACGCTTTGCTGTATCTGCGCAGGGAAGTTTGGGGCATTCTGATATCTGTACTGTTTATTGCTGCAAGCGGGTTTTATGGAATGTTGAGGTTTTTAAAATACTGGGACCAGCGGGGCTCGAACCCACCACCTACGGCTTAGAAGGCCGTTGCTCTATCCAGATGAGCTATGATCCCTTTATAGCAGCTTTTATCCAGTAAAAGCTGTCAGTCGGGACGGGGGGATTCGAACCCCCGGTTTCCAGCTCCCAAAGCTGGCGCCTTAGCCGCTAGGCAACGTCCCGAATCGTCATATTGTATAAGCCAAGGTCCGGGTCTTTGTCAACCGAGCTGAATAGAAGCTTTTAATTGACAGAAAGGGAAAATGGCCTCAAAATATACGAAATTTTTCATAATACGGTATGTTCCGTAAGGAACCACCAGGCTTTTTAAGTTTGGCAAGGCTTCCGGACACGCTGCAACCCAAAGTCAAGTCGATTTTGTCAGCGGTTTCTTACATCCACAAGGAGAGTATCCATGGCATTTACTACAAAACTCTTAAGGAATGTGGCCCTAACAGGCCACGGTAGCACAGGAAAATCAAGTTTGCTAGAGCATCTCCTGTTCAGTGCAGGCGCCATAGCCAAACCGGAAAGCCTGGAATCGGGAAAGCTCGTCAGTGATTATACCGAAGAAGAAATTTCCAGAAAAATATCTGTACATGCCTCTTTGGCCCACATGATAGTAGGGGACAAAAAAATCAACATTTTTGATACTCCCGGTTCCTCTGATTTTATTGGAGATGTAATACTGGCTTTGCGTTCCTGCGAGCTGGTAGCTGTACTTATAGATGCCAAAACCGGTGTCCAGATTGAAACAATCAAGGTTTGGCGCAATCTTGACAGCCGAAACAAGCCCAGAGTGCTGTTTGTAAACAAAATGGATGAAGAAAGGGCTTCTTTCCAAAATGCCCTGGATGACGTAAATGACAAGTTTCACAAAAGACCTGTATCAATAAGCATACCTATGGGAGAAGGTAAAGACTTTAAAGGGGTAATAGATGTCATAAACGAAATAGCTTATCTCCTTCCATCAGCTCATGATCAGAAAGAAACTGCGGGTCCCGTACCTGCTGAATATAAAGATGCCGTATCTGAAGCCAGGGCCATGCTAAGCGAAGCTGCAGCAGAGGGCAACGACGAACTTATGGAAAAGTATCTGAATGATGGTGAACTTGGCCAGGAGGATATGAAGACCGGGATCACTTTGGCCCTGGCTGGCAATCATATAATCCCGGCTTTTGCAGGTTCCGCCATAAAAAACTCCGGTATAGCGGCTTTTACCGACTTTTTGGCCAATATTGCTCCGGACCCTTCCATAGCGTTCAAAGAAAAAGTTAAGCTTCCAGACGGTTCAGATCTGGAGATTAGCGCCGATGAAAAAGCCCCCATGGCTGCCATGTCCATAAAAACCCAAATAGACCAGTTTTCCGGCAGGCTTTCTTACCTGAAAGTGATGCGCGGAGTGCTTACAGCAGATTCGGATATATTGCTTGTAAAGGACTCCAAAAAAGAGAAGGCCGGCAAGCTGTATACCCTGCTTGGTAAAAAGCTGGACGAGGTAAAAGAGCTTTATGCCGGAGATATAGGCATACTGGCCAAGAATGCCAATCTTAAAACCAATGACACCATTACAGCCCCGGATGCCCCTATAAACATTGTTCCTTTAAGGCTGCCGCAGCCCATCCATGCTGTTGCCATAAGCGCAATAAACAAAAAGGAAGAAGACAAGCTGTCGGAAATGCTCTACAAGGCAGCAGAAGAAGACAAAACCTTTACCGTACGTTTTGATACAGAAACCAAAGAGATGGTCATAGCGGGCATGGGCGAGCTTCACCTCAATATCCTTCTGGACAAGGTAAAGAGGATTCAGAAAATTGAAGTGGAAACCAGGGTGCCCCGTGTTGCATACAGGGAGACCATTACCAAAAAGTCGGGCGGAGAGTATACGCATAAAAAGCAGTCTGGCGGTCACGGTCAGTACGGCAAGGTGGTTATGGAAGTGGAGCCGTTGCCGCGCGGAGAAAACTACGCGTTTGAAAACAAGGTTTTTGGCGGTGCCGTATCCAAGGGTTATGTCCCCGGCATAGAAAAAGGCATACACGAGGCCATGGAATTTGGTACCGTGGCGGGTTATCCGGTTGTAGATGTAAAGTCTAGCCTGCTGGACGGCAAGGAGCATCCT
>JAKPMS010000080.1 GCA_029548805.1 Spirochaetota bacterium
TGTATTGTACAGCCGGAGGCAAATGCATATTGTCGCGTTTACCTGCAAATGCCAGGAACCAGTATTTTTCCGAAACACAATTTTCTACCATTGCTCCCAATACCATAGCCGACCCTTCGTTGTTGTCGGAAGAAATAGAGAAGACAGTAAGAAGAGGCTGGGCTATTGACGATGAAGAGCTGGAACCCGGCCTGGTATGTTATGCCATGCCCCTGGATTTGCCGCGCTATGCTTTTTATGGCGCCCTGTCCATATCCGGTCCGTCCGTACGGTTGAAAAGATCCCAGGAAGAAATTTTGTCCCAGCTAAGGTGGGCGCTTCTGGAGCTAAAAGAAAAACTGGGCGGCAAAACAGGAGAAGATGATCCTCCGGTTTTCAGCCCCGGCCGTGGTGGATTCAAAAGTACAGACTGGCACAGACCGGGCTCTGAAATTTACGAGTGACCTTGGCTGCAAGCCAAGCTTGGGCTTATGCTCCTGGCAAGGCTGTCAGAATACCGTTTCTGCCACTTCCTCCTTTTGCACTTCCGCCGGGGCTTCGTTATTTTTAAATGGGGGTATGGGCTTGAATTCCACATGCTCTGCCACAATTTTTACTTTTGATACGACTTTGCCATTCTGGTCTTCCCATCTGTCCTGTTTTAGCCTACCCACCACTCTTACCCCCCGGCCCTTTTTAAGAACTTCGCCGCAAGTTTGGGCAAGTTTTGACCAGGTTTCCACATCAAAATATGATACTTCCTTTTCTGTTTGGTCGTTTTGACGGTAAAACCGGTTTGTAGCTACACTGAATGAGCATACCTGGTGACCGTTTGGGGTGCTTTTAAGGTTTGGATCCCTAACCAAATTACCTTCAATAATAATGGAATTCAAATTGTTCATCTTGCCCTTCCTTTTCCGTAAAACGGAGTTTTTTGCTCCGGCCTGTCTTATGCCGGTCGGAATACTACGGCTTCCGCAATCCTTATACGTAAAAAAATGGCATCTTGCTTGCAGTTGGAGAAAAAATAATTTTAAAACGATAATAATTTACCCGCTTTTTTTAAACTGTGGTATCATATAAATAAATAATTAATCAGTTTTTAAATGGGAGACCTATAAGAACTTCAGGTTTAAAAGGTCTGCATTTTAAAGCATAGCGTTTTCGGCAGGAAACGCAGGGGAAGGTTAAAAAACTATGGGTTTTAAAACCATAGGTTTTTAAGCTTGCCTATACTTAAAGGGCTTTTTTGAAGCTTGATATTTTAAAAGACCCGGGAGGTTAAAATGAAACGTGCAATCCTGTTCTTTCTGCTGCTTGCAATCGCGCTTCCTTTATTTAGCCAGGTTTCTGAACATGTTTATGAAGTTATTATTACCGGGAAAAGCCCATGTTCGGAGTCCGGTGCAATGCCGGCTGCTATAGAAGCCATGCATTTTTATATACCAACCGGTTTTAAAAGGGATGGAAAAGTGATACAGTTTTTAAAGGATGGAGAAACCCGTATTTCCATTAACCCCAATGCCGAGCGGCTGTGGCTGGAAGGCAGCAAATGCATGGTCAGGTATACGGTTGCTCTTATAAACCCTCCTTTAAAGCCTTCTATTAAGAGGCAAATACGTGTGCGTTTTACCCTGAGTGAACTGGAAAACAAGGGCGGAGACTATTCCAATTCTCCCATCATGTATGCGGTTAAAACAGGAATAGAAAAGTCCAGGTTGACAAACGGCAGGGTCTGGGTGGAAAACATAAGCTTTTCCAAAGACCGTTTTGACTTGTTAATAGCCTTTTCGAATTGAGCTTTGGCGGATTATTGCCCGGCAAAGGATATTTATAAAGTCGGGTAAAACAGATTGGCCTTTTTGCCGGCCAGCAGAAAGCATGTTTTTTCTGTCCGGATATAGTTTTGACTGCATATATAAAAATTATTATTATAAAGTTGTGGAGGAAGTTATGCATGAAATAAACTGCAGCTGGAAAGGCGATATGGCCTTTGGCTCCAGCATTAACGGACACGAAATAATCATAGATGCGGATGAAGATTTTGGCGGCAAGGACAAGGGCCCAAGACCCAAACCCCTTTTGCTCTTGTCCCTTGCCGGTTGTTCCGGAATGGATGTTGTGTCCATACTAAAAAAAATGCGGGAGCCTTTGAGCTGGTTCAATATTCGTGTCAAAGGAGAATTGACTCAGGAACACCCCAAAACCTATAGCGATATTACCATTGTCTATGAATTCAAGTCTTCCGACGGACTGAAGGACGATAATGTAAAAAAGGCCATAGAGCTGTCAATGGAACGCTATTGCGGAGTGAGCGCTTTGCTAAAAAAGGCTGTCAACCTAAAGCATGAAATAGTGTATTTGTAAACAGGACTGGATTTGTCCAAATTTGCTTGATTGTTTTAACACATGGCTTCATCATTAAAAAAGCATGTACAGCAATTTGCAATTTTGTAAAAGATCCGGATAGAACATGAATACACACAAATACAGGCCAAGGGCACAAAAATGGTTCAACATCATGTTGCGCTATAGCTATAGCTATGGCCTTTATATTAAATATTATTTTAAAATTTCAGCC
>JAKPMS010000112.1 GCA_029548805.1 Spirochaetota bacterium
TGCCGAGCTGCCAAAAGCCGTTTCGGAAAGAAACCTGTTTGCTTTTGAACTGGCTTTGGACAGGTTTTTTTACAGGGAAGCCATGGCTGCAGCTGGCCGCCTTGTTAGCAAGGACAGGGAAATAGCCGAACGCATTCTGCATGCCGATGTGGATGCCCAAAACAAATCCAGGCTGCTCAGGTATTCCGGTAGCAGCGACAAGGATGTACAGACAGCGCTTTCAGCACATCTTTTTATACCATACGGCAAGTTTTATGCTGAATTATCCAGGGCCGGGTTCAAAAAGGACCTGCTCAGCCCGGATAAAAACCTGTCAGGAGAAGTTTTATCCCGCAGTTCGGAGCTGGAAACTGCGGGGCGCAGGGCTTTGTCAAAAGAGGCGGACAGAAGTCTGGGTGCCTATCCCTTTTCCATAGGTATAGTTCTGGCTTATTTTGTAAAAAGACAGGAAGAAATCAGAACTGTGATGACAGCCTTGAATGCAAAATATTACTCCCTGCCGGAAGATAGAGTCAGGAGATTCTTATGATTTTTACTTCTACTATGCGTTTGTTGGCAGCGGTAGTCAGAGAAACTGATTCTGATGCAGTAGCAGGTGAGCTGTTGCGGCTGGGAGCTTTGGAAATGCTGTCTCCAAGGGAGCTGGCTGCTGATATAAGCCCCGGGCTGCTGGATGGCAAGCCTTTGGCAATTGCCATGCGTCTTCAGGAAGCCAGAAAGCGTATTGAGCTTTTTATGGACATGTCGGAGCCTGCCATTCCCAAACCCAGGCTGGAAGGCGCAGACCCTGGCCAACTTGAAGTAGCTATAGACATAGATGCCGTGGAGACAAGGCTAAATGAGCTTGCCTCTGTAATAAACAGCCTTAGGGACAAGCAAAAAAACTTTCAGGACGAAATTTTAAGGCTGGACGAGATGCGCCGCCAGCTTGAAGCTTTTGGCGACCTGAAGGCGGTGGCAGCGGCTTCCAGCAGCTATTCTTTTCTGGCCGTAAGGGCCGGCGTATTGCCAGAGGGCCAGGCTGCTGCCTTGGATTCTGCCCTTGAAGGTTTGACCGCGCTTAGCCTGCCTTCCGAATCCAATCCGGAAGCGCTCATTCTTTTAAGCCTGCAGCGTGACGCACAGAAAATTGACGCTGCACTGGAACGCATAGGCTGGCAGGACGTCCGCCTGGCCGACCATGACAGCGGCGGAGGCAAAAATGCCATCGACTCCATTGACCAGCGTATAAACAAGCTTAGAAACAGCCAGAAAGCTTGCCTGGATGAATTAAGCAGCTTTTTTAAAAATACAGAAGCGGAACTTTCTTCCATGTGGGCAAAGCTAAGGTACAGGGAGCTTACCACAGAAGTGTATTCACGCTTTTCCCGGACAGAAAGAACTGTAATTTTTACCGGCTGGATTCCGGCAGTAAGGGCCAAAGAGGTGGAAACAGCCCTAAGGCGTGCAGCAAAGGGTGGAATAAGCCTTGCCTGGATGGATGCGGGCAGCGGAGAAACCAAAGCTGTTTCTGTCCCTGTAGAGATGAAAAGCCCAAAAGCGCTAAAGCCATTTGAGGGGCTTGTAAAAAACTACGCAATACCAGAATACGGCACTGTCAACCCGACTCCATTTGTTGCTGTTGCGTATTTGTGCATGTTCGGCCTTATGTTTGGAGATGCAGGCCATGGTTTGGTTGTAGGACTAATAGGCATACTGGGTCTGCTTTCGGCCAAGAAAAGCGGAAAACCGGACGGGCTTTTCAGGATTATGGCATATTGCGGTGGAGCAGCCATAGTTGCAGGCATGCTTTTTGGTTCCTACTTTGGAATGGCCCTTTTTCCGCCCCTGTGGTTTGACTACCATGGCATAGTAAGCGGGCATAGCGGCATGGGAGCCATAAGAACAGTTTACGACATTCTGGGCATAACCATACGCTTTGGAATGATGGTGCTTGGCCTTGGTTTTATTCTTAACTGGGTTAACCTGTTTAAAAAGCGGCATTGGCTGGACCTGTTTCTGGACAAGGCTGGCTTAGTGGGCGGCT
>JAKPMS010000146.1 GCA_029548805.1 Spirochaetota bacterium
ACGCGCTGCTGCTGCCCGCCAGACAGCTGCCCCGGATAACGTTTTTCGTAACCCACAAGGCCTACTTTGGCCAGGGATTCTTCTACAGCTTGCGGCCACCCGGCTTTTGGTATATCTTTGAACTGCAGCCCATAGGCCACATTTTTATATACAGTCATATGAGGCCACAAGGCATAATTCTGGAAAACCATTCCAATATTGCGCTGGTATGTAGGAAAGTCCTGAACCTCCCGCTCGCCGAACATTATTTTTCCTTCATCAGGAACATAGAATCCGGCTATAAGACGCAAAGTAGTAGTTTTGCCGCAACCGGAAGGCCCAAGAAGAGTAAACAGTTCCCCGTCATTTATATGAAGGTCGACTTTGCTCAGAGCCTCAACTGATTTGAATCTTTTTGTAACCCCAGTAAGTGTTATATCCATTCATTTTACCTCAAACCCGGAATTTAAGCGCCTTTTGGAGAATTAGCAGGCCATGCCCAAAAGTGTTTTTTAATACGGCCCCTAAAAGCGATTTTAGGGGCCTAGTATTAAATTGGCAGCTTTAGTATTTTGCTTTAAGTTCAGCCAATCTGGAGAAAATATTGTCCCTGAAGTATTTGTTTACTTCGCTTTCCCTGCCTGCTGACAGGGCGTTGTCATAGGTATTCTCCACGGTTCCCTCAAAGTAGCTTCTGCGGCCGCCATAGAACTGGACAGCCAGTTCTGCTGTGGACCCGGGGGCTCCTTCCACCCTCATGGTAGGAACAACGGGGAAAAGACCGCGGTCAATGAACAAGCGCTGCCCTTCGTCTGTCAAAAGGAACTCTATAAAAGCCTTTGCAGCATTGGGGTTTTTGCAATTTTTGATTATTCCAATGGGTTCAGGAGTAACATAGGATCCGGGTGGAGCTATGAATTTTATGTCCGAGCCATTAAGGAAGTTTTCAAATGCCATATAACTGGGAACGGCAAAGCCCAGGGCGTATTCGCCCTTGGCTACTACGCCAGGAACGTCACCGGATTTTGCAACAAACTGCCCGGTATAGCCGCCCAGTTTTTCCAGCCACTGCCAGCCCTTTTCCCAGCCCAGTTTTTGCAGTATGACTTCATATGTGGCATGGCTTGAGCTGGAGTTGTCCGGAGTACACTGCGCAATTTGCCCCTTGAACTTGGGATTTGTAAGCAGGTCTTCCCAAGTTTTTGGGGGCTGAACCCTTAAGCGCCTGGTTATAAGGCCTTCGTTATAAACAATTCCGTATGGCTCTAGAGCGGTGCTGGTCCAGAAACCTTTTGGATCTTTTAGAGGCATGGGTTTTGGAGCTCCCATCTGGTTGGGTATACGGTCCAGCAGTGCTTTGGGTGCTTCGTGCTTTATAAGAAAGCCATCAGAAGCCAAGAGGTCGTAAATGACGGTTTCCCCGCCCCACAGAACATCCGCCTGGGGATTGTTGCCCCATTCCCGGATAAGACCAGCAGCCAACTGGGTACCTTTGGCCGTATAGTTGGTCTTTACATCTATACCGTACTTGGCTTTTGCCCATACTTTAAAGGCATCGAGCGCTGCCACACTAACAAAGCTGGCAACTGGCGTGATAAGGTTGAATTCAGCCTCGATCTTTGCCGGAGCTGCTCCTATTGTGCCTGAAGCCATCAAGATGACCACAAGGGTCAATCCCAGAAGCCTTTTCATTAGGCTACCTCCTTAACAAATTAATTTATGGTCAGATTCAGACCGTAAATTTCCAGGGGCAAGCTGGGGTAACAAAGATGTCATATTTCAATTTTTCAATATCGGGCAGTAAAAATGGCTGTTCTTCCTGTGTATCCGCCAGCTGTAAGCCAGTCTATAACCCATAAATTCACCTGTCAAGAAAAATACATTGCTTTGGAGCAGGATAGCATTATGAGGACCTCTAAAAACTGAAGTTTTTAGAGGTCCTCTTATCTGTATATGATAATTCAGATAAATAAACCGGATTTACCCAGTCGACAAATATCGATAAAATTTGCTATGTTACTGATATATTATAAGGCTTGCCTGCTTCTTGGCCTTAAAAGCGTTACGGCTCAACTTTAAAAATCAATAAGTTTTTTAAACTGGCCATAGTCTTTGAAAATTGAGGGAAGGAAGTTTGAACAAAATTAGAGATATTTTTATATATAAATTATTATATACTGCGATATTTTTATTTTTTTAAGGATACAAAATGCCTGTGCTTGTTGTAACAAATAATCCTATGGTTGTACAAAAACTGTCCGGAAGGTTTGAGCTGTTCTTTGATGCCGGCATGGATTACGAGGCTGTTCTTAAGTATGTACGGGACAGGGTACACAAAGGCGCAAAATTGCTTAGTCACCCTTTGTCCGGAAGCGTAAAACCGGGCCAGACTCCATATAAAACCGTATTGCTGGAAGAAGGCGGCAATACGCTGGACCAGGCTTCTTTGCAAATAATTGAAGATACACTGGGTATGGCGGTAAAAATGCTGGCAGCAAACGGAACAGCCGGGATTGGCGAACAGGCTGATAATGATTTTAAGCTTATTGACTATGATCTAGCAAAAAACGCATTAGACCAAATGATGCAACACAAATGACAGGGTATAAAAATGAGCAATATTTATGATGTGGTAATTATAGGAGCCGGGCCGGCTGGCCTGGCAGCAGGCATTTATGCGGCAAGGGCAAAGCTGTCCACCCTTATTTTGGAAAAAGACAGCCCCGGCGGGCAGATAGTCATTACCGAAGAGGTTGCAAACTACCCCGGCTCGGTAGAAAATGCCACCGGCCCCAGCCTTGTTGCCCGCATGCTGGAACAGTGCCGGGAGTTTGGGGCAGAACAAAAAAAAGAAGCGGTAATTTCTGTTGACTTTTCTGGCAAACTTAAAAAAATCACAAGCAGCGCGGCCACATACGAAGCCAAAGCCGTAATAGTTGCAGCCGGCGCCATACCCAGAAAAATTTGCTGCCCCGGAGAAAACGATCTAGTGGGCAAGGGCGTTTCTTATTGCGCTACCTGCGATGCGGACTTTTTTACAGACCTGGAAGTTTTTTGTATAGGCGGCGGAGACACGGCTTTGGAAGAAGCCTTGTATTTGTCAAAGTTTGCCCGCAAGGTTTCCATTGTGCACCGCAGGAACGAGTTCCGGGCTGCAAAATCCATTGTGGACAAGGTTCTTAAAAACCCTAAAATCAGCATTATTTACGACTCCGTTGTAGAAGAGCTCAAGGGTGACGGCATTCTGGAAAGCCTTAGCCTTAGGAATGTAAAAACCAACGAACTTACCGAATACAAGGCTGCGGAATGTGACGGAACCTTTGGCTGCTTTGTTTTTATAGGCTCCCTGCCGCATAGCGAATTGTTCAAAGACAGCCTCAAACTGTCAGACGACGGCTATATATGCACCGACGAAGACATGAAAACAAACATTCCAGGAGTTTTTGCCGCAGGAGACATAAGGGTAAAAAGCCTTAGGCAGGTAGTAACAGCTGCAGCTGACGGAGCTATTGCCGCAGTACAGGCAGACAAATATATAGAAACGGCTTTCAACTGAAAGAAAGCTTAAAAAAAGGAGGTTCTTCTATGATTGTCCTCGACAAAGACAATTTTGAAACAGAAGTTCTTAAAGCGGATGGCCTCGTTCTGGTGGATTATTGGAGCGAATCCTGTGTTCCTTGCAAGGCCCTTTTGCCGGATATAGAAGAAATGGCAAAGACTTACAAAGGCAAAATAAAGTTTTGCAAGCTGGACGTAACGACTGCCAGGCGTCTGGCCATATCCCAGAAGGTGCTTGGCCTGCCTACTATAACCCTGTACAAAAGCGGCGAAAAGCTGTCGGAACTAAGCAAGGATGATGCCAGCAAGGACAGCATTCACAACATGATCAAATCGGCATTGGGCTGATAAGGGAGGTAGTTCTTTTGCGTCTGGAAATAGGAGAAATACTAATCAGGGATATCCAGTTTGGAGACAGGACAAAAGTTTCCGGCGGAACCCTGTATATAAACAAAAGCGAGCTTGTAGCCAAGCTTATAGATGATGAGCATATCAAAAGCATAAGCGTGGAGCTTGCAAAACCCGGAGAAAGCACCCGCATTACTCCCGTCAAGGATGTTATAGAGCCCAGGGTCAAGGTGGACGGCCCGGGCAACATCTTTCCCGGAGTGCTTGGCAAGGTAACAACAGCAGGCTCCGGCCGCACCCATGTGCTAAAAGGCTGCGCTGTTGTAAGCTGCGGCAAAATAGTGGGCTTTCAGGAAGGCATAATTGACATGAGCGGCCCGGGAGCGGATTACACCCCCTTCTCAAAGCTGTTCAACATTGTGCTGGTAATCGAGCCGGCGGCAGGGCTGGACCAGTACGGCTACGAAAAAGCAGCCCGTATGGCAGGCCTTAAAGCCGCCGTCTGGCTTGGAGAAGCGGGGCGCAATGTCCAGCCGGACAATATTATAAGCTATGAAACAAAATCTGTTTTGGAACAGGCTGCCGAATATCCGGACCTGCCAAAAATTGGCTATGTTTACATGCTGCAGACCCAGGGTTTGCTGCACGATACCTATGTTTACGGAGTTGACGCCAAAAAGATAGTGCCCAGCCTGCTTTATCCCACAGAAGTGATGGACGGAGCCATACTCAGCGGCAACTGCGTATCGGCATGCGACAAGAATACTACTTATCATCATCAGAACAACCCGGTCATCACCAGCCTGTATGAAGCACACGGCAAAGAAATAAACTTTATGGGCGTCATTATTACAAACGAAAATGTGTTCCTTGCGGACAAGGAGCGCTCATCCAACTGGACCGCAAAGCTGGCCAAATTCCTGGGCTTGGACGGAGTCATAATAAGCCAGGAAGGCTTTGGCAACCCTGACACCGACCTTATAATGAACTGCAAAAAAATAGAAAAGGAAGGTGTCAAAACTGTAATTTTGACCGACGAGTATGCCGGCCGCGACGGCGCTTCGCAGTCATTGGCAGATTCGGATCCTCTTGCAGATGCCGTGGTTACAGCAGGCAACGCAAACGAGCTTATTGTTCTGCCAAAAATGGACAGGGTAATAGGCATGCTGGATTATACGGACAAAATTGCCGGCGGCTTTTCCGGCTCTTTAAGGCCGGACGGCTCAATAGAAGCGGAAATACAGGTAATAACGGGAGCCACTAACGAACTTGGATTTAACAGGCTATCAGCCACTATGTATTAACACACCAGAAAGGAAGCTTTAAGAATGAGCATCTTGAAAAACAAGAAGGTCATCGTAATTGGTGACAGGGACGGTATTCCCGGGCCTGCCATAGAGGAATGCGTAAAGACAGAGCCATCTGCAGAGCTGGTATTCTCTGCAACCGAATGCTTTGTCTGAACTGCTGCAGGAGCCATGGATTTGGAAAACCAGAACAGGGTAAAGGATTTGACGGAAAAATACGGGGCAGAAAATATTTTAGTAATACTTGGAGCAGCCGAAGCGGAAGCTTCCGGATTGGCTGCTGAAACTGTAAGTGCGGGAGACCCAACATATGCGGGAGCTCTTGCCGGAGTGGCCCTTGGGCTGCCCGCCTATCATGTTACAGAAGCCGCATTCAAAGAAGCGGTGGATCCTGCAGTCTATGATGAGCAGGTTGGCATGATGGAAATGGTGGTTGACGTTGATGCCATTGCGGAAGAGATGCAAGGCATACGCAGCCAGTTCAGCAAGTATTGATACTTTTGTTTTTTTTGATCCCGTTTCTTTTTGCCCCAAAAGAAAGGGAATAAGCGTCAAGTCTTTTTAATACCAAATTCATAGCCGGAGCCCGGTCGGGCTCCGCAGCTTTCTGTAATTGTCTATTACAACGAAAGGAGTATTCCTCTTTTTAAGCAGCTAAAAAGCAAGTAAAAAAGGAGGAAAAGCTTATGAGCAAAATAAGGGTAGTCCATTACCTTAACCAGTTTTTTGCGGGCATTGGCGGCGAGGAAAAGGCCGACCATAAACCCGAGCTGCGCATCGGCATTGTAGGCCCGGGCATGGCTCTCAAAAAGGAATTCGGAGAAGAAGCGGAAATTGTATCCACAATCATTTGCGGAGACTCGTATTTCAACGAAAACCTGAAGGAAGCCTCGGCCCAAATCCTTAAAATGATCAGGGAACAGAAGCCGGACATATTCATGGCCGGACCGGCTTTCAATGCCGGAAGATACGGTGCGGCATGCGGAACCATTTGCAAAATGGTCAAAGAGGAGCTTGGCATTCCCGTGCTTAGCGCAATGTATGAAGAGAATCCCGGAGTGGACATGTTCCGCAAGGATTTGTTCATTATAAAAACCGCTGACAGTGCCGCAGGCATGAGGACAGCCGCGCCGGCCATGGCAAAACTTGCCCTTAAATTGGCCAAAAAAGAAGAAATCGGCCCGCCGGAAGCGGAAGGCTACCATGTACGCGGCATAAGAAAGAATGTTTTCCGGGACAAGCTGGGCAGCAAAAGGGCTGTGGAAATGCTGGTAAAAAAACTTAAAGGTGATGAGTTTGTTACAGAGTATCCCATGCCGCAGTTTGACAACGTAACACCCAGCCCTGCCGTAAAAGACATGAGCAGGGCAAAGCTGGCCCTTGTCACCTCGGGCGGAATTGTGCCCAAGGGCAACCCTGACCGGATAGAGTCTTCCAGCGCATCCAAGTACGGCAAATATGACATAAGCGGCCTAGCAGCCCTTACGTCAGAAACCAGCGAAACAGCCCATGGCGGCTATGACCCGGTATATGCCAACAAGGACCCGAACAGGGTGCTTCCTGTTGACGCGCTAAGAGACATGGAAAAGTCCGGGCGCATAGGCTCGTTACATAATTATTACTATTCAACCGTGGGCAACGGAACATCCGTGGCCAACTCCAGGGCTTATGCACTGGAATTTGCGCATGAGCTCAAAAATGACGGCGTCACCGCGGTAATTCTTACCTCCACCTGAGGAACCTGTACTCGTTGCGGCGCAACGATGGTAAAAGAAATTGAACGGGCCGGTATTCCGGTGGTGCATATATGCACAGTGGTTCCCATATCCCTAACGGTTGGAGCAAACAGGATTGTGCCGGCGGTAGCCATACCCTATCCCCTTGGCGACCCCAATCTGCCTGCAGCGGAAGAAAAAAAGCTGAGGGCCAGGCTTGTGGAAAATTGCCTAAAGGCTCTTGAAACCGAAGTAAGCAGCCAGACCGTATTTGACAATTAGTAGCATCCATGCTGGCCGGATAGCCCCGGCCCGCATTTTTTTAACTTAGCCCCCGGAGGATAGCTGATGAGTTTTCCTGTTACAAAAGCGGCCAGCTATGTGCTTGTACACGCGCCAGACATGATAATGCATAACGGCACTACCCAAACCGTAGAGCGCCGGATAAATCCGGACTCGGAATACCTTAAAAAACTGCCCGCCCATATAAGAACTTACGAAGAAGTAATAAACTACGGGCCAAACCAGTGCTATATAGGCAACATGAACCCTGCCGAACTGGCAGCCCTGCCGGAGCCATGGTACCAAAACCCGGTCAAAGGAAAAAGGGATGGCCGCTTTGGAGAAATAATGCCCCAGGACGAGTTTATTGCAATGATGAAACTGGCCGATGCCTTTGAACTTGTTGTTCTGGACTCTTCGTTTGTTTCTGGCGTCAAGGCAAAAATGGGCAATAACCCCGTATTTTCCGTCAGCGACATTGACAAAATTGGCTCGGGAGAAGCTTTAGGCAAAATTTCGGAACTGATAGACAAGCACGGCGCACAAGCCCTGTTCCATAATTCCGCACTTGTGGGCTGCGTCAAAAAAGCCCATGACGTGGACGTAAACCTGGGCGCCCATGTCATGTTCGAGAACCTTGTGGCCAAAGCCTCCGGCGCACTTGCGCTAAAACAGCTTATTTTAAAAAACGGCACAGATCCCCTGAGCATAGACTATGTAATTGAATGCTCGGAAGAAGCCTGCGGTGACATGAACCAGCGCGGAGGCGGTAACTTTGCCAAAGCCGTTGCAGAAATGGCAGGCATAGACAATGCCACAGGTTCGGACCTGCGCAGTTTTTGTGCCGCCCCTACCCATGCGCTTATAAGCGCCGCAGCCCTGGTAAAATCGGGCGTATATGAAAATGTAGCCATAGTTGCGGGGGGCAGCTCCGCAAAGCTTGGCATGAACGGCAAGGACCATGTCAAAAAAGACCTGCCAATACTGGAAGACGTAATAGGCGGCTTTGCAGTTCTGGTAAGCAAGAACGACGGCTTAAGCCCCATACTTCGCACGGACCTGGTAGGCCGGCATAATGTCGGGACTGGTTCGTCACCCCAGGCAGTAATTACCGCCCTGATTGCAAAACCGCTGGACAAAGCCAGGCTCAAAGTCACCGATATAGACAAGTATTCCGTAGAAATGCAGAACCCGGATGTTACCAAGCCTGCAGGAGCGGGCGATGTGCCAAACGGCAACTATAAGATGATAGCGGCCATTGGTGTAAAACGGGGCGAACTGGAGCGGACAGGCATAGACGCTTTTGTAAAAGAACACGGTATGCCGGGCTGGGCACCTACCCAGGGCCATATTCCTTCCGGAGTTCCGTATATTGGCTTTGCGCTGGATGATCTTTGCAAAGGCAAGCTCAAGAGGAGCATGATAGTCGGCAAGGGCAGCCTTTTTCTTGGCCGCATGACCAACCTGTTTGACGGCGTTTCCATCATACTGGAACGCAACCCCGGCAAAGAGGAAGAGCCGGCAGCTTTGGACAAGTCGGAATTGAACAAGCTTATAGCCGAGGCCATGAAGGGCCTTGCAGCCCAGCTTTTGGGTGAACAAGGACTAGGCTGATGGCTAATAAAGATACAAGAGCCATACTTGGGGAAGCCTTCCTGGATATTGCAAAAGCTGTAGAGACCGGTACCTACGGCAAAAAACCGCGAATAGGCCTAGGCACCCTGGGCAGCGAGCACGGCATGGAAAACATGCTGGAAGGCGCAAAACTTGCCGGCCAAAATGGCGACTGCGACATAGTTTTAATCGGCCCAAAATGCGACGCTCCATTTGAACAAGCAATTGCGGAAAATGAAAGCCAAGCCCATAAAACAATGGAAGAAATGCTTGACAATGGCAGCCTGGACGCTGCTGTAAGCATGCATTACAGCTTTCCAATAGGAGTAGCCACTGTTGGCAGATTTGTAAGCCCAGCCAGGGGCAGGGAGGTTTTCCTTGCTTCCACCACCGGAACTTCGTCCACAAAACGCTCGCAAGCCATGGTTCTGAATGCTGTTGGCGGCATAATTGCTGCCAAAGCCTGCGGTATAAAAAACCCAAGCCTTGGCATACTCAATGTCGACAATGCCAGAACGGTGGAACGCGCGCTACTAGATCTATCCGCTAATGGTTACACTATCAACTTTGGAGGATCCAAACGCTCCGACGGCGGTTCAATAATGCGCGGCAACGACCTGTTGACCGGATCCGCAGACGTCATGGTAACAGACTCTTTGAGCGGGAACATATTTATGAAGCTATTGAGCTCTTTTACAAGCGGCGGCAGCTATGAAACCACAGGCTGCGGCTACGGCCCCGGGATAGGTCCGGACTACAAACGCTGTATTCTTATCCTGTCCAGGGCATCTGGCAGCCCGGTGGTAGCAGGCGCCATACGTTATGCGCTTGCACTGGCAAAGGGCAATATACAGCAGCTGGCATCGGAGGAATACGGGGCGGCAAAAGCGGCAGGGCTGGACAGAATACTAGCAAGCCTTGACAAAAACCGGGACCTGCCCGGGCAAAGCGTCATACCTGCCCCTGCCAAAGAGGTCCTGACTGGAACCATAGCCGGCATTGACATTATGGAACTGGACAGGGCAGTTGAAAGGCTGTGGGCCAACAATATTTATGCGGAAAGCGGCATGGGTTGTACCGGCCCCATAGTCATGGTAAACGACGCAAAAATTTCCGATGCTGTAGATATTTTAATAAAAGAAGGTTTTGTTTCCAAAGAAACAGCCAGATGTCAGTGATTTTTATTGAAGCACAAAAAGCCTTCTGACATTTTTGCCAGAAGGCTTTTTTTTGACTGCAATTTTTGCCAGCCCATTTTATACAGCTTTTTTCAGTATTTGAACTTGCCTACTTCTATAGAAAGCTCATTGATATTTTCCTTGTTTATAATGCTCATTTCATGAACCTTTTGGACTGCAGTTGTAATTTCTGTGGTGCCAATGCCCATTTCATCCATGCTGTTGCCTATTTCAACGGTAATGGAACCAAGTTCAGCCAGGGTTTTTTCAAGTGCCATGCCGATATCCTTCATTTCTGCAGAACCAGATTGCACCTTTTGGGAAATGTCTTCCAGCTCGGCAATGGCGGTAAGTATCTGTTTGCTGCCCGCGGACTGCTCTTCCATGGCATTAAGAATGGTGGTTTCTGTTTCAACAAGGCCTTTGACAGAAGCGTCTATGGACAGCACCTTTTTTTGCACACTGTCCATGGAAGCAACTATGTTGTCAATTTTTGCTTTCATTGACTTTAATGCTTGGGCAACATTCTTGGCCTCTTTGCCGGAGGACTCGGCCAAAGACCTTACCTCATTGGCCACAACGGCAAAACCCTGCCCGGCTTCACCCGCATGAGCGGCCTCAATGGCAGCATTCATGGACAACAGGTTGGTCTGGCTGGCTATGGTCTGTATGATTCTGCTTATTTCTATAAGCGTTTCGGAATCCTTTGCCACTTTCTGAATGTCGCCCATGGCAGCCGTCAGCTCGTTTCTGCTGTGCTCGGAAGCCAAAGCCAGAGCCTCAATGCCCGCCATGTTTCTTTTTACGCTTTGGGTAACACTCATTATGTTGGCTATCATTTCCTCGATAGCCGCAGACGACTCTGTAACACTGGATGCCTGGCTGACAATCTCGGAATCCACTTTCTCCACCACGCTGGACATGGCTTCCATTCTGGATTTTGTGCTGGAAAGACTTTGCCCCTGAAGAGTGGTTTGCTTTTGTACGCTCTGGATATTTGCACTTATCTGATTTATTGAGGATGCGGTTTCGTCCATGTTGGCAGAAAGCTCTATACCCTGATCTGCCAACAACACGCTTTTTTCATTTATGGATATAACCAGGCTTTTTATCTTGTCCAGGGTTTTGTTGAAGTATCCGGCCATGTCGCCAATTTCGTCTGCGGATTTTACATCCAGGCTTTTGCTCAGGTCTCCCTCGCCTTCGGATATATCCCTAAGCATGGCTGCAGCCTTGTTTACGGAAGAAACCACACTGTTTATAACCAGCACTATAAAGGCACTGGACAATAGAAGCAGAAGTACAATCAGTACAGCGGCCGCCAAAAGAAAGTTAATGGCATTAAGCTGCCTGTCACGCACAAGATTTGCAATGGTATCGCTAAGTTCGTCCAGGCTGTTAATAAGGACATCTGTAAGCCTGCCTGTTTCAAGCTTGTTTGCCACATATTCGTCTATCAGGCTTTTTATTGCCACATTGGCTTCCATAGCTGCCAGAGGAAGTCCGGCAAACTCCGTATTGGCAAGATTGGCCGAATCCCGCTTTGCTCCGTCTATCAGCAGGTCAATATAATCAATAAAATCATTTTTAATGCTCATGTCATTTTTCAATTTGTAGAAAAGCTTTTGAATCTGGACAGCGTTTACCGAATTTTCATGAGCTCCCTGCAAAACCTGACGCTGCAGAGTGGATACCGATGCCGCTCTGGATGAATCTACAAGCAGGCTTATTGTGGCTTTGATATATTCATCGGATTGGGTAATCGAGTCTTCTGTCATTTTTATCAGCCTGGTTTCTATTTCCGCGTTTTTGGATTTGACCTGGTTAATTTTGAAATACGCGTTTTTCAGGGCGTCAAGCTGGATATTTCTGGTAAAACTTCTAAAGTTGGCTCCGCTCATCATGCTGAAAACGGATTCAAAACGCTTGTCCCTTACTATGGAGTTGAGCGGATGCAGTTGCTGTTCTTGTGAAACAAGCTGTAAAGTCTTTATATGCTCTTCAAGAATGGCAGCACTCCTGGTGTCCTGCTGGCTTTTGATGCTTAATACCGACAATCCAGAGAAAACAATGATAAAAACAAGGCTTTGAACCAGGACAGGCAGTAACAGTTTTTGTTTGAGCCTTGATCTTTTTGGTATGTTAGCTTTCATAACAACTCCTTTATTGCTGAAATACGGAAAGCTTGCAAATACATAAAATAGGATTTATGCTATATTCAGCAATCAATCCGTAACAGCCTTCCGGAAAAATCTTGTTCGGTAAAAAAGTACACACGCTGTTTTTAATTTAATAAGGGGGACAGTAAATGAGCAAGCAGATAAATACTGCACACATAATAGGTCTGGGTGCCATAGGGGGTACCTATGCATCAATTATGACCAAGCATAACAAAGCTTCGTTAAAAGTTATAGTGGATGCAAGGCGCAAGGCTTTACTTACGGAAAAAGGCCTTACAGTAAATGGCACCAGGCATGACTTTGACTATATCTGCCCGGAAGAAGCGGACAAAGCTGCAGAACTTGTACTTATAGCGGTAAAAGCCCATCAGCTTGATGAGGCCATAGCCGCCATAAAGCCATTTGCAGGCAGGGACACTGTTATAATGTCGCTGCTAAACGGCATTTCCAGCGAGGAAACAATAGCCCATTCTCTGGATACCGGGAAAATTCTGCATGCCTTCTGTGTTGGAATAGACGCCCTAAAAGAAGGACAAAGCATACGTTACAGCACTTCTGGCAAAATTGTGTTTGGTGATAAAGAGCATAACAAAGCTGCGGAACTTGAAGCTGTGCGCTCCTTTTTTGACAAGACGGGGCTGCCTTACCAGATACCCAATGACATAATGCGGGAAATGTGGTGGAAATTCCTAATGAACATAGGCTTCAACCAGACTTCCGCAATATTGAGGGCACCATACGGCGTATATAAAAATGTAAAAGAAATACGCGAGCTTATGTTTGATGCGGCATCAGAGGTTCTGCCCCTTGCCAAAAAAGAGGGAATAAATCTTACAGAAAGCGATATCCGCGCTTATTTTGACATAATTGACAAGTTCCTGCCCGAAGGAAAGACATCCATGCTGCAGGATGTAGAAGCCGGTCGCAAAACAGAAGTGGAAAGTTTTGCCATGGCGGTTATGGAGCTGGGCAAAAAACATCATATCCCTACCCCTGTAAATGCAGTATTATATAAAATGATAAGGGTTATTGAACAGAACTATCCAAAATCATAAGCTTTTATAGCAGGGAGGATGCCATGCTTTCCTTGATTGTTCTGACTGTTTTCGGTTTTTTGATGCTGATCAGCGTAATGGGACTGCTTTCAGCCTATTTTTGCGATGCTGATACCCGGGAACGCAATCTTGAACTTATGGATTATTCCGACGAGATAGACGAAACCAGGGTTTTGAGCTGTTTTATTACGCATTATATGGCAGCCTTCGGCAATGACAGCAAGAAAAAGCGTTGATTGAACCAATACTGAATACCAAGAAAGAATTATCATAGCCAGGCGCTATGTACCAAAATAGTTACGCATATAAAGCAAGCCAAATTGGTGAATTATGCTTAAAGTTTAGTACGGAAGGACAGATACATTTTGGATCTGGTAATTGACAATTGGGTTCGCTTAATTCTGGATTCCCTTTATGACGGAGTATTGATAATTGACCACAACGGCATAGTCATATATATCAACCCGGCTTACACTCGCATAACATCTGTCCTTCCGGAAAACATATTGGGTTTTCCTTTGTCAGTAATCAGGCCAGGCAGCCACCTTACAGGAGTAATGAAGTCGGGAGAAAAGCAGCTTGCAGTCCGCAGGCAGTTCGGCTCTACAGAATACATGGTTAATATGGTGCCTATTGAGACGGACGGAAAAATCCTTGGCGGAATTTCGGTACTTAATGCCATCAGCGACGTTTACAAGTTGCTGGAAGAGCTGGATAAATCCAACAGCATAATAAAACGTTTGTCTGAAAGAATGCGGCGCATGAGCCACACTGAACACAGCTTTGACGGCATTATTTTTGGAGACTCCAAAACCCGGGATACCATAGCCTTAGGAAAAAGGGTGGCAGCCAGAAGCATGAATGTCATCATAAGCGGCGAAAGCGGCACAGGCAAGGAGCTGTATGCCCAGTCCATCCATAATGCCAGCGAACGAAGCTACCAACCCTTTTTGGCAATTAACTGTGCAGCCCTCGAACCCAATCTGCTGGAAAGCGAACTTTTTGGTTACGAAGCAGGTTCCTTTACCGGAGCCCTGAAAGGTGGAAAACAGGGGCTTTTTGAGGAGGCGGACGGAGGCAGCCTGTTTTTGGACGAAGTTGCAGAGATGGATTATCGCTTGCAGGCCAAGCTGTTAAGGGCGCTGCAAGAAAATCGTATACGCCCGCTTGGCAGTAATGTTGAAAAACCCGTGAATGTAAGAATTATTGCTGCCAGCAATAAAAACCTTGAAAAGCTTATAGAAGAAAACAGGTTCAGAAAGGACCTGTATTATCGTATTGCAGGTTTTACCCTGAACCTGCTGCCGCTCAGGGAGCGTAAAGGCGATATAGCCCCTTTGATACAAAAGTTCCTGTCAGACTACAATACAGAGCACAAGGCTGATATAAAGCTGGATGAAGCGGCTTTGGACATACTTAAAGCTTATAGTTGGCCGGGAAATGTAAGAGAACTTAAAAACACAATTACTTATGCAGCAATTATGACAGATGACGGGACTATTCGCGAATCCAACCTGCCCCAAAAAATGCGCATAGAAGAGTACAGGGCTGTGGAATGGCCAGAGCGTAAACTGGCTGAGCTTGTCCGGGAAACAGAAAGAAGGGCTATAAAGCTTGCCATTGAACGCCATGGCAACAATGTTGAAGGCAAACAAAAGGCTGCTGATGCCCTTGGCATATCTTTGGCAACCCTGTACAACAAATTGATATAAACATCCTGGTTTATATAAAGATTTCTATATCAATAGAAACCCTTTCTATATTTCTTAAATTTTAGAAACATTTTTTTAGTAATTGAACTTTATATAATATTTTTTGGCCAGCCTTAAAATATTTTTTTGAAAAATAACGTCTTATTTGCAAAATACTGCACAATTCATCGCCAAATGCAGCTTTTATAAATTTCTTAACAAATTTTTATTTCTCTATGTTATTTGGCATGCTTCTTGAATACATATTAGTAAATACTAGCAATTTGGAGGCTGTAATGTTGGCATTATTTGGACTTTTGACAGTAGCGCTGCTGCTTGTTTTGGTTATGACAAAGAAGCTATCTCCCGTGATAGCCCTTATCACTGTCCCAATTGTAATGGCCCTGATTGGCGGATTTGGTGCAGACATAAACAAGCACATTACTGACGGTATCAAGAGCATTGCCACCACCGGTGTAATGTTCATATTTGCCATTCTATTCTTTGGCATCCTGACAGATGCCGGAACTTTTGAACCTATCATTAAATTGATCCTCAAGATGGCAGGCAAAGATCCTGCCAAGATCACCCTGGGCACAGCCCTGCTGGCCATGCTTGTACACCTGGATGGCTCCGGCGCTGTAACCTTTCTGGTAGTAATTCCGGCCATGCTGCCCCTGTACGACGCACTAAAAATGAAGCGTACAACCCTTGCAACAGTAACAGCCCTGGCTGCAGGAACCATGAACATTGTTCCATGGGGCGGCCCAACCTTAAGAGCTGCAACAGCACTTAATGTACCAGTAACCGAACTGTTCAACCCCATGCTGGTTCCCATGGCTAGCGGGCTTGTCTTTGTGCTGGTAGTGGCATACATGCTCGGGCTTAAGGAGCGCAAGGCCATAGGTACTATTAATGAACAGGAAGTAGTGTTGGCAGACGCCAAGATGGATGCAGACAAGCAGGCGTTAATGAGACCCAAGCTTTTCCCGGTCAATATGCTTTTGATAGTCTTGGCCATAGTGGTTCTGATTATAGGCAAGGTTCAGCCCCATGTAGTGTTTATGATAGCTTTCAGTTTGGCCCTTGTAATAAACTATCCCAAGGTAAAGGACCAGGCCCAGCGCATAGATGCGCATTCCAAGGCCGCATTGCTTATGGCTTCTGTCCTGTTTGCAGCCGGAGCGTTTACGGGTATTTTAAAAGGAACAGGCATGATCAAGGCCATGGCGGATACCCTTGTAAAAGCCATACCTTCTTCTCTTGGAGCGCGCTTCCCGCTGATCACCGGAATACTGGCCATGCCATTGAGCCTTGTGTTTGACCCTGATTCCTTCTATTTTGGAGTTCTGCCCATACTGTCCAGCACAGCGTCGGAGTTTGGCGTGCAGGCTATAAGTGTGGCGCGTGCCTCCATCCTGGGACAGATGACCACTGGTTTTCCAGTATCTCCGCTAACCGGATCAACCTTCCTTCTTATAGGCCTGTCCGGTGTGGACCTGGGGGAACACCAGAAAAAGACCATACCTTTTGCTTTCCTTACAACCATAATAATGCTTGTTGTGGCAGTCCTACTTGGAAAGGTACCCCTATGATTGCTTGTTTTATACTACAGGAGGTATTTTATAAATGAAAAAAATACGTATAGGCAGTGGTGCGGGATACGCAGGAGACAGGCTTGAACCTTCACTGGAGCTTATAGAGAAGGGCAAGCTGGACTATATTGCTTATGAATGTCTGGCGGAAAGAACCATTGCAATAGCCCAGTTGGCCAAGCTAAAGGACCCTTCAAAAGGTTACAACCCTCTTCTTGAATACCGTATGAACGAGGCCTTGCCTCTTGCATTCAAGCACAAGGTCAAGATCATAACCAATATGGGAGCTGCAAACCCGGTAGCTGCGCTGGAGCTTGTGGCCAACATAGCTAAAGAAAAAGGTATCAAAGGAATTAAAATAGCAGCAGTATTTGGTGACGATGTTTTTCCAAAACTGGACAAATACAAGGATGCTACAGTATGGGAGACAGGAAAAACCCTGGCTGAACTGAATGGCGAACTTGTATCTGCCAATGCATATCTGGGCGCAGAGGGCATTGTAAAAGCACTGCAAGATGGTGCGGATGTTGTGATTACCGGGCGGGTTTCCGACCCAGCAATTTTCATCGCTCCGCTCATTTATGAGTTTGGCTGGAAAATGGATGACTGGGACAAGCTGGGAAAGGCCACCCTTGTAGGGCACCTTCTTGAATGCGCCGGACAGGTTACAGGCGGATATTATGGGGACCCTGGCAAAAAAGATATCCCCGAACCCTGGAATCTGGGCTTTCCGTTGGCAGAAGTAAATGAAAACGGAGACGCTTTTATAAGCAAGGTTCCGGGCTCAGGCGGCATTGTTAGTGAAGCAAGCTGCAAAGAACAGCTTCTGTATGAAATACATGATCCATCCGGCTACATAACACCGGATTGTGTAGCGGATTTTTCACGCGTACACTTTGAGCAGGCAGGCAAAGATGTTGTCAATGTTTATGGTGCCAGCGGAAAAGCCCATACAGACTTTTTCAAGGTGAGCATAGGCTACAAAGACGGCTTTATTGGCGAAGGAGAGATGAGTTACGGAGGCCCCAATTGTATATCTCGCGCCATGCTGGCCAGGGAAATTGTGGACAAGCGCCTCAAGATTCGTAAGCTTGAATATGATGAGCTGCGAACGGACATTATTGGAGTGGATTCGTTGTATCGCAACTCCACTTCTCCTCTGGCAAGCCAGCCAAGTGAAGTAAGGCTTTATGCGGCAGCCCGATGCAAAACCCGGGAAGAGGCCGCCAAAATAGGCAATGAAGTGGAAACGCTATATACCAACGGTCCAGCCGGAGGAGGAGGCGCCACTGCCCGTGTTTCGGAAATCATTTCTGTTGCTTCCATACTTGTACCAAGGCAGGATGTAAAGCCGGAGCTGGTAGTTAAGGAGTTAAAGTAATGAAACTATGGGAAATTGCGCACTCGCGTACGGGCGACAAGGGTAACATTTCTAACATATCCCTGATTGTTTACAAAAAAGAGGATTATGACATGGTCAGGGCAAAAGTAACGGCTCAAGTGGTTAAAAGGCACTTTAAAGACATAGTCAAAGGTGATGTAGCGCGTTATGAACTGCCCGGGCTGGGCGCCCTAAACTTTGTAATGCAGGATGCCTTGGGCGGCGGAGTTACACGCAGCCTGGCTATGGACAAACATGGCAAATGTTTGAGCTCCTATCTGCTTGAAATAGAAATATAAAAGCTTTTTGTTTATGCAAAAAACAGCCCTGTCATTAATGCGGGGCTGTTTTTTGGTTCTCTAGCCGCTAATCAGTCCAGCCTGTCCATAAAGTCTTCAAGGCTTTTTTTATCCGGAAACATGGCCTGAAACAAGTGTTTGCCGCCGCCGCGGGCGCCCATGCTTTTAGCAAGGGGTCCAAGGCTTGTTTCTGTCAGTGATTTTTCAGCACCTTTTGGCGCTGGAGAAGCAAGAATGGCTTTGGTTTCCGGGCTGACCATAATGGCGCAGTCCCTGCCCAGGGCGGCAAGGGCTTTGGCAAGACCAAGGGCGGCATCGGAGCTTTCCGCACTGCCTTTTACAACAAGCTTTTCGCTGCCGCTTGCCAAAAGTTCGGCTTTTGAGCCGGCCCATGCTTCAGTCATGGCTGACAGGCTTTTTTCCAGCCCCTTCTGCTTTTCTTTAAGCGAGTTTATCACGCCAACCACATTGTCCTCTGATACAGCGGCTGCCAATGCGGCATCCCTAGCAATAGCGGCAAGCCGGCGCCAGTCAAGTATTGCCCTTCTGCCTGCCACAAAAAAAAGCCTGCATCCGGCCTTGTATTTTTCCGCCCGCAGTATCCTGAAAAGCACAAGCTCCCTTATGTCTTTTACATGGGTTCCGCAGCAGGCCGAGTAGTCGGAGCCGGCAATTTCCACTATTCTAAGCTCAGTGGAATCCACCGATATATCCTTTCTTAAAGGATATTTTTCTGCCTCTTCCTGGCTGCAAACATGGGTTATTACCGGCTGTCCCTTTTTTATCGTATCCAGGATTTCATCTTCTACAGCGTCAAGAAGCTTCCTGTCCGGAGCTGCAATATCCAGGTCTATTGAAGAATATGCCTGCCCCAAATGAAAAGACAGGGTGGTGGCATTAATTTTTTTTGCAAGGATGGCGGACAAAAGATGCTGGGCACTGTGTTGCTGGCTATGATCCCTTCTTCTTGCAAGGTCTAGCACGCAATCCACAATTGCCCCTTCCGCCAGAGTTGTTGCGTCTCCATCAGCGGGGATTTTAAGCCGGTGGATTACAGTATCCCCGCGTTCAACAACAGATTCAAGCTGAAAGCCGCCAAGGCTGCCCAGGTCGCATGGCTGACCGCCCCCTTCCGGGTAAAAAATGCTTGCATCCAGGGCAATTTCATAAAAGCCGTCATCGGCCAGAACGCTTGATACTATAGTTGACTTGCAGTGATCCAATTCGGGCTGTTCATAGAAGGTTTTTCCGGTCATTTTTATAAAATAACAGTATTGCGGCCCAATGGCTAGTTCTTTGGCAAACTTAGCGTATTGGCAGGCTAGCGGAGTCCAAAATAGAATTTTTCCAGAAAGGCGGCCCTTTCATTGGCCTTCTGCCAATACTGGCTGCGCGGATACTCATCCCTTACTTTTTTATATGCGGCGTGCGACTTTTTTATGTCCCTGAACGGGCTGTCCTGCTCCCATGCAATACCGTAAAGATAGAAGGCTTCGTCGCTGCCAAAGGGGTAAAGGCTCAGGTATTTGTCAAGGGCGGCAATGGCAGACTGCATGCGCTTGGCGTCCAGTTCAGCCTTTGCATAAGCCAGCAGTTCGTCAGGGGTTGTTCTTATGGCATCCAGAGCCGTGCCCCGGGCTGTCACGGCAGCGCTTTGTTCTTTATCCGCGGCAGGCTGGATGGCGCTTTCATTTGTGACACCCGCCAAACTTAAAGACTCCGGAGGAACAGCTTTTGCCGCATCGGCCTTTGCTGCGCCGGCTTCCAAAGCCTGCCCGGCCTTGGCTTGGTCCGTACGAGAGCTTTCCGCAGACGTGGCCGCAGTCGGTGCCGCAGCCGGAGAAGCGGAAGTAACATTTATTTTTATTAACCTAGCCTCGCTGCCGCCGCTCAGCGGATTCTGCCGCTGAAAGCGCAGTACAAATTCTCCGTTTGCTTCTGGCTTAATGGCAAATACTGCTTCGTTGTTCTCAAAACGCCTTGACTGGTAGCGCATGCCGTCCTTGCCGTCTTCGTCCCCTAGGTATATCCAGCCCGAGCCGGGAAAGCGCAGCTCCAGGCTTTCTCCCCTGGCCGCATTCTTTTCTTCATGAAGCGCCGGCGCGGCTTTGGAAGCACTTTCTACAGCAGCTACAGAAGATGGAGAAGCTGCTGGAAGCAGTTTCGCTGCTTGCGGCGCTGTTGGCGTAGCTGCTTGCGGCGCTGTTGGCGTCGCTTTTGGCGCGGGCTGCGTGGCTTGTTGCGCCGCAGGTTTAGCGGGCTGTGTGCCAAGCGCCGGCGCGGATTCGGGCGGCTTGGCAGCAGCCGGCGTTGGAGAAGCAGGCTTTGGCTGGACGGGCTCAGCATCCGCAGGCGAAGCCGGCATTGCAGCTTGTGCGTCAGCCGCCTTGGTATCAGGCAAGGCCGCGGGGGCTGGCAGATCCGGTGCAAAGGGCTCAGGAAGGGGGAATGGTCCCAAAACAGGTGCATGAACCAAAGACAGTACAGTTATGTCCGTATCCAGCAACGGGCCGGCTTCTTTTTTGAGGCTTGGTTCAGGCAATACGGCTTCTGGCTGGGCTTCGTAGAATACTCTGGCTGCTGCCTTGCCCAGAACTTCCGGCAGTAAAGTTTCCTCATCCTTAGCGGCTTCTTCTGCCAGAAGCGCGCTTCCTTCAGACAGCTTATCCTCTGCTGCTTCGTTTAGCGGAGTTGATACGCAGGCAAACAGGGCCAAAACCGGCAGCAACAATACAGAGCAGGGTAAGCCTGCATTTTTTTTAATCCACCGCGTTGTATATGGCCTCAAGTTCAGCCTTCCTTTTGTTTGTCATTTCGGAAACATCGATTGCGCCAAGATCCGGCAGCATTTCGTCCAGATCCTCGTCAGTGTATAACACTCTCCTGTTTAAGGCAAATGGCCAGTCCATATTGTCTGTATCGGGAAAAAGGAGCATTTGCGCAAGCTCTTCTTTGCTAAGCGGAAGCCCCAGCCTTTCTTCCAGACCCGAGCGGCGTTCCATCAGCGCTTCCAAGGCAGTTTTTTCGGGGATCTTTTCTGTCCTGTACCTGTATCTTCCGCGCCCGCCGATATGCATTAAAATGGCACCGGCGCATGCAAAAACAAGCAGCAAAAGCATGACTGCAAAAGCAATTCTGAAAGGCTTTTTTTTAAAGATTTCCGGCAGTACGAAAAAAGGCAGTTTTGGGAGTTTTGGCAATCTCAATTTGGACAGAAAAGCTGCCATAATGCGCAAAAGTCCGGGGCTTTTCATGAGCTTGCTCCGGCGTTTCCGCTTTCAAGCTCCCTTCCTCCTTCGTACTCCACTTCCTCTTCCTCAAATTCGGGATAAGGATTAAAATTTGTTTGAGTGTCCCTTCGTTCAAGCCTTATGGCCACGGCTTTTGTAATGCCGGATTCCTCCATGGTAACACCCAAAAGCGCATCAGCCCCTGTTACGGTTTTTTTGTTGTGCGTAATAATTATGAACTGGCTGGTTTTTCCGAACTCCCTTAAAAGGTTTACAAAGCGGATAACATTTTGTTCGTCCAGCGCTGCATCTATCTCGTCAAGAAAGCAGAAAGGCGACGGCCTTACCATGTAAGTTGCAAAAAGCAGGGCAATGGCTGTAAGGCTTTTTTCCCCTCCGGAAAGCAGGGATATGTTCTCAAGCTTTTTTCCGGGCGGCTGGGCAAATATCTCTATACCCGACTCAAGAACATGGTCCGGGTCGGCAAGCCTCAGCTCCCCCCTGCCCCCGCCAAAAAGGCGTCTGAACATGTTATGAAAATTTCTCTTTATCCTGTTGTACGTTTCAAGGAACATTTCCGCGCTTTCGTCCCTTATTTCGCGGGTTATGCGCACAAGGTCTTCCCTTGCCCTGGAAATGTCGGCATACTGGGAGCTTAAAAATTCATAACGCTCTTTTACCTCCGCAAACTCTTCCGGAGCCATCAGGTTTATGGAGCCCAGGTCCCTTAGCTTCTGCTTTTTGTCCGACAGAACATCCCTCAGTTCCTGCGGGGCCATGCGCAGCTCGTACATGCGCTCCTCAAACTCCAAAAGCTCGCGCCCGTATTGTTCCCTGAAGTTGTCCTTTACGTTACGTATTTCCGTCTCGGTCTGGGCAAGGAATAGCTGCTGCTTTTCCATCTCGGTCTGCAGGCTGCCCAGTTTTTCCATCTTCTTTTTGAGCTCTTCCTGCCTCTTGCCCAGGTCGGAATTTTTTATCTCTATGTCCTTTTCCAGGCGTTCCAGCTCCCTGCTCAGTTCCCTGCCGCGTTTTTCCAGCTCCGCCAGCTCTTCATCCAGAAAGGCCAGGTTTTCTTCTGCCTCGGACCGCTTTTTTTCTTCCAGCTCGGTCTCGTTTTCCAGTTCTTTATAGTGGGTTTCCTGGCCGCTTATTTCCCGCCTGAGCATGGAAAGGGACTCGTCCAGCGCCGCGGCCTGGGTTTGCATGCGTATCTTGTTGCCCCGTTGCTCTTCCAGGGTTTTTCTGTACTCTTCTATTTTTACCGACAATTCCCGGCTGTCATCCCTTAGTGCGGAAATTTGTCCGCGCCTTTCCGCAATGCCAGCCCGCAAGCCATCCATACGCGAGTCCACCGAGCGCTTTTTGGTCATGATTCCTTCCGGCGACAAAAACTCGTCAATAAAGGAAGGGCTGGATTTCTTGTAGGCTTCGTAAGTGTTTTTTAACTCAATTGCCTTTTCGGCAGCTTCTGCCATTGCGGACCTGGCGGAAGAAACCAGGCTTCTGGCTTCTTCAGTTCCGTAGTCCCTTAAGCTTGCAAGGTCGTCCAGCATGGCTGCCTTGCCCGCCAGTCTGGTTCCTATAAGGGCTATCAGCGCGTCTATGCTTTCTTCAAGGTTTTTGCGTTCCCGGGACGAGTAGCCGGTTTCCTTTAGCCTTGCATCCAGTTCCGCTACTATGTCTTCCGTAATGGCGTTAAGGTCCGCCTGGGATGCGGCAAGCTCCCCGTCAAACGCCGCTATCTGCTTTTCCGCCAGCGCAATGGCTTCTTCGTTTGCAGATATCCTTTCCTCCGCCCCGCGGATGGAAGCCTCAAAATTGTTAATGTTTTTTTCTACATCCAGAATGCGGGTTTTGTGTTCCCTCAGGTTTGCGTTCTTTTCCTGTTCATCCTCGTGCAGTTCTTCTATGCGCTCAAAAAGGAGCTTTAGCTTCAGCCTGGACTGGTCAATCCTTGTTTTGGCTTCCAGAGCCCTTTGCTGCAAAAGTTTGCGTTCCTTTTCCTTGCCCACCTTTTCTACGGCAAGGCCGTATACAGTCTTTTGGGCTTCTACCAGCTTGGACTCCATGGAATTGACCACGTCTAAGTTTTCTTCCAGCGACAGGTTTATATTGTCTATCTCTTTTTTAAGGCTGTTCCTGTCTGCGCTTCTGGAAGAAAGGTCCGCGTCCCTGCGCTGCTTTTCGTTTATGAAACCCCTTAGCCTTAAAAGATGAATGTCCCTCTCGGTATTGAAAACGTCCTCTTTAATGGCTCTGTAAACAATGGTTTTTTCAGACTGGGATTTCAGGCTGTCATGGCTGCGCTTTACCTCGGTGAGTATGCCATCGACCTGGCGCATGTTTTCTTCGGTTTTGGCAAGCTTTAGTTCGGCCTCCCTAGAACGCATCTTGTGTTTTGTGATGCCGGCGGCTTCTTCAAACAGGTAGCGCCTTTCTTCCGGTTTGCTGGACAAAATCTGGTCTATCCTGCCCTGCTCCATTACCGAATACGCGCTCTTGCCTATGCCTGTGTCCCAGAACAGTTCCCGCAAATCCTTAAGCTTAGCCGGCTGGTTGTTAATAAAGTATTCGCTTTCTCCGCTGCGGTACAACCTGCGCTTTATGTTTATTTCAGGGGCATCCAGGATAAGAACGCCTTTTTCGTTGCTTATGGTAAGGCTTACTTCCGCTACGTTAAGAGCCTTTCTGGACTCTGTGCCATTGAAAATTAGGTCTTCCATGGTATCAGCCCTAAGCGAGCGGGCAGACTGCTCCCCTACCACCCATTTTATGGCATCCACTATGTTGGACTTGCCGCAGCCGTTAGGCCCCAAAAGGGCTGATATGCCTTCCGAGAAATCCAGTTTTATCCTGTCTGCGAAGCTTTTAAACCCAAAAATTTCGAGGCTTTTAAGAAACAAGTCAGTCTTCGTCCTGCGAAACCAGAAGTTCGTAGGCAGCAGCGGGATCTGCCGCGGAAAGTATGCCTTCTCTTAGCTCGTTGGACTTTAGCTTTGCGCTGAAGTATGACAAGGTCTGAAGATAATAAGCATGCTGGTTGTAAGAGGCTGCAATCATAAAGAGTATCCTTACGGGAGCGTCATCAAAAGCGTTAAAGTCCAGTATGTCACATTTGCTGATGCCCACAGCCACCACAAGATCGGTAACGCTGGACAGCCTTACATGGGGTATGGCTATATTGCGGCCTATGGCTGTGCTCATAAGCTCTTCCCTGCGCAAAATTTCTGCCACAAGTTCCTGTTTGTTTTTTATTTGTGGAGCCAGCGCAAGGCATTCGGCCAGGGCTATAAGGGCATCCCTCTTTTTTGGAAAGTCAAGAAACACGACGCGTTCTGGAGAAAGCACGTTTCTCATTCTGACAGGATGCAGGGTGGATATGGGCTTGTTTGAAGAAAGCCTTTCGTTAACCCAGCGCTCAATTTCGCTTTTTTTAAAGCGCCATACCGTTCCTATTTTACCAGCGGGGATTTCGCCCTTCTGGGCCCAGTCATAAACAGTTCTTTCGGAAACCCTCAGGTATTTTGCAACTTCTTCTATTGTAAGGATATCGTCATCCATAATGTTTATCCCCTGCACGTCATGATTTTACATTATTCTGCAAAAAAAGCTACGAAATGTCAAGATAATTCCAAACTATCGCAGCATTCATCTATTTCCTCCCGGCTCCATCCAAAGCCGTAAAGCAGGTACCTGGCCAATTCCGTTGTTTTGCCTTTGGCTAAAAGTGCCATGATTTGCCTTTTTATTATTTCCAGCCTTTCTGCAGTTTTATCCATGGACAATACTTCCTCTTGCATGGCAGCCATGACAGCATGCCTGTCAAGCCCTTTTGCAGCCAGTTCGGAAGCCAGCTTTCTTGGGCCTTCTGTATGGCGCCTTAGCCTTTGCCGTATCCATGACGCCGCATAACGCTGGTCGGAAAGCAGGGCCTTTGCTTCCAGCTTTTCCAGAACCATGCTTACAGCTTTTTTGGAAAAACCCCTGGCCAGAAGCTTTTTCCCGAGGCCCATGCTGTATTGCTCCGCCCTGGCCAGGAGGGCTATGGCCCTTGCTTCCGCCTTGCCGGCTTCTACAGCCGCTTCCAGAAGTTCTGACGCAACATGACAGGGCAAAGCCTCGGGCTTAAAAGGAAGGTAAATTGACTTGAATTCAAAAAAGGAGCCGTCTTTGGAAACTGCCTTGACAGTTCCTCCGGCTCCCTCTTCCCAGGATACGAGTATTGGCACCAGGCCGTTGTGTTTAGCGCTTGGAGAACTGGAAGCGTCGGCGTGCGCCGCGCTGGCCGTACTTTTTGCGCTCCACCATTCTGGAGTCCCTTGTAAGGTAGCCGTTGTTCTTAAGCGCCATATTGGAGTCGGGATCAACCTGGCTTAAAGCCCTGGCTATGCCGTGTCTGCATGCACCAGCCTGGCCATTGGGACCGCCGCCCACAACGTTTATTATAATATCAAACTTGTTGGCGCTGGCAGTAACCGCAAGGGGCTGCTTTACAGAGCTGGCAAGCTCCGCTACAGGAAAATATTTGTCTATATCCAAAGAATTTATTGTAATTTTACCGCTGCCGTCCCTTAGATAAACACGGGCTATTGCAGTCTTGCGTCTGCCGGTTCCTATTCCTAGATTCCTTGTCATCCTTGACCTTCCTTAAACTTCTATTGCACGCGGAGACTGGGCCGCATGGGGATGATTGGGGCCGGCATATACTTTAACATTTTGCGCAAGCTTTCTGCCAAGCGGCCCTTTTGGAAGCATGCCCCTTATGGCTATTTCCAGGGGATCAGCAGGGTGCCTTTCTATGAGTGCAGTAAAGTTGGTTTTTTTAAGTCCGCCTGCATAGCCGGTATGCTTGAAATATACCTTGTCATTGGCCTTGTTGCCGCTGACTTCAATTTTGTCGGCATTAATAATAATAACATAGTCGCCGACTTCCTGATGCGGGGTGTAAGAAGCCTTGTGCTTGCCCCTTGCAAGGCTTGCAGCCTTGACGGCGACACGGCCAAGACGTTGACCCTGGGCATCAATAACAAACCAGGAGCGTTCAACTTCTGCCGGTTTAACAAATACGGTTTTCATCTATCTATACCTTCACCTTCGTGTAATTTGCAGCAATTATAAACAGCGAGCGGAATATTTACATATATTGCGTAATGATGTCAAGCGTATGAATAAAATACGCGCTTTGGACCTAAGCCTGATTTTCTGCCTTGGCATCCTCTTCTTCTTCTTTTTTAGCCTCTATTTTATCTTTTACATCAGCTATACCTATAAAAAGGGCAATTATGCCGATAAAAGCTGCAAGAACTGGTATGGAACCCCGCAAAAAGGCTAAAACATCCTGCCACCAGCCCAAAATTCCGGGAATACAGCTAAAAACTGCAAAAGCTATGCAAAGCAAGCCTATAATAAGAGCCGTCATGATTGTTTACCTCCAAATAAAAGTACGCAATAAAAGAATACTGCTTATACATTTTTCGTCAATACGTAGCGGCACAGTAAAAGAATCAGCCGCGCCCGCTTTCCAGGGGCTTGGCAGCAAATACAGTTTTGGCAAAAACCCTGTCCCGTATGGTATATACCAAGGCAGCTTTATACAATACAAAGTATAGAGTTGGATAATAACTAAGCTTCAGGGAAGTATGAAAGGCGAACCATGATAAAGGATGGAGCTCTGGTCATTTACAAAAACAGGGCAGCAACAGCAAGGCTGGATGGAGACAAGCTGGAATTGTCTTTTCAAAAAGAGCCTTCTGTAAGGGTTAGGGAAAAGGATGTTGAACTGCTCCATGATGGACCGGTAAAAACCGTACCCGCCATCCTTGAAAGCGGCGAGTTTGAGACTGCCTGGGAAATGACAAGCGGCAGCTTTATAAGCATAAGCGAACTGGCGGAACTGGCCTTTGGATCAGACGGCCCGGCAGAAAGACTGAGCGCCTGGACAAAATGCATGGACAGCCTGCCATTCAGACTGCAGGAAGGCCAGGTATACGTGCTGCAGCCGGAAGAAAGAAAAGAAGAAGAGGAAAAGCGCAACAAAAAGCAGTCCGAAGGCAAGGAGCGGGCCGCTTTTATAGAAAGGGCCAAAAAAGCCGCTTTCGTGCCGGGAGACGAACGCTTTTATGGCGAGCTGGAAGCCATGGCTTACGGAAAAAGCCAAAAATCCGGAATTGCCAGGGAGTTGGGCATAAAAGAAGAAGCAGAAGCTGCCCATGCCTGGCTGTTAAAATCCGGCCTGTGGACCAGAAAAGTAAATCCATTTGCGCTGCGCTCCGGGCATCCGCAAAAAGCCCCTCAATTTGCATTGGGTGAAGATAACGACAAAAAGCGCATCGATCTGCAGCAGCTAGAGGCCTGGGCCATAGACAGCCCATGGAGCCACGACCCTGATGACGCCCTTTCCTGGGACGGACAGTCTGTATGGGTTCATGTAGCGGACCCCGCCAGCGTAATTGTTCCGGACAGCCCCGCGGACCAGGAAGCAGCCAGGCGTTCAGGCACCTTGTACATACCAGAGGGTGCCATTCCAATGCTGCCAAAAGAGCTGCTTAGGCACTTAAGCCTGGGACTGGACAAATGCTCCAGGACCATGTCCTTCCGGATAGAACTGAATGAAGAAGGCCTGGTAGAAAAAACGGAAGTTTTTCCCAGTTTTGTAAAAGTAAAACGCAGCACTTATGAAGAAGCGGACAAGATGCTGGACTCAGGCAGCTTAAAGGATCTGAAAACCAGGGCTGATATACGCAAAGCATATCGCAAGAAAAACGGCTCGGTGGACATAGATATTCCGGAAGTAAGCTTGTGGCTGGATGATGGCGAATGCCGTATAGCCCCGCTCAATGCCTGCAAGTCCGGCGAGCTGGTCAAGGAAATGATGGTGCTGGCCGGAGAAGCTGCCGCGCGCTGGGCTTTTGACAGGGGGCTGCCGTTTCCGTATTACAGCCAGGAAGCTCCCGGCCATCAAAACGAACTGCCGCCCGGGCTAGCCGGGGAGTTTGCCAAGCGCAGGCTCATGAAGGCCGGCATGGCCGGGGTGCAGCCCAGGGCGCACCAAGGCCTGGGAGTAAGCATGTATGCACAGGCTACCAGCCCGCTGCGCCGTTACGCAGACCTTTTGGCCCAGCAGCAAATACGGGCATGGCTGGACAAAGAAGCCGGGCTCAGCGCCAAAGGCCCCATGCTTGCGGATGAACTTTCCATGAAGCTGGCGCTGGCAGCAGCCGGATCCATGGCCCTGCGCAAGGCGGAGCGGCAAAGCGAACTGCACTGGACCCTGGTGTGGCTGCAGGACAGGCCTGGCTGGGAAGGAGAAGGCATAGCCGTTCAGTCAGGCTCCGGAGAAACCCTTTTTTTTATCCCTTTGCTGGGTTTGGAAACCAGGATCAGGACAGCAGGAACAGAGCTTAACAGCAGCGCCAGGCTGCGTTTCCTGCGGGCCGATATTGCAAAGCAGGAAGCTCAGTTTGCCATTGTGTAGCCGCGGGTATTTAAAACAAACAATTTTATGTTATTATGAAATGCATGGAACATAAAGACTACCGTCTTGCCGCCATCATGTATACAGATATAGCCGGCTTTTCTGAAAAACTGGCCGCAGCGGACCCGGTCGCCCAAAACAATCTGCGGTTTTATAATTCTGTAATGACAGGCATGGTACAAAAATTCAACGGCTCCATAATTAAAACCGCCGGAGACGTCTTTTTGCTGGACTTTAAAAGCACTGTTTATGCCCTGTCTTGTGCAATGGATATCCAGGCGGCTTTTTATGAGTACAACACAACAAAGGCCATAGAGCCCCTTCTTGTCAGAATAGGCATACATCTGGGGGACATTTGCTTTTATGAAGCAGACGCGCTTGGAGACGGTGTAGTTATAGCCAAAAACCTCAATTCCATTGCAGCGCCCGGAAGCATCTGTTTTTCTGAGGATGCGTACAATCAGGTTTTGGACAAACTGGATTTCAGGGCGGAAAAACTGGACAAACTGCATATTAAAAGCATCAACAAAGAAATACAGCCCTATGCTATAGCTAATTCCAATATGGGCTTGGATTTATACAAAAATGATATACCCACCATGGATGACATACGAAGGGCTATTCTAGAAGAAACCCTCAGGCTGGAAAGACAGGGAAGGCAGCTAAGCCTAGAGCAAGCCATAGAGCGCTATGGCCATTACGGACCCGAGGCAAAAGAAGTTATAGCGTCCATGCTAAAAGAAGGGCTTATAAAGAAACAAAACAGCAGCAACACTTCAGAGAAGCAACAGCCAGGCGTTCCAGGAACAGCGGACATAGCCCGTGACATAGGCAGAGCTGTGGAAGGCATAGCCAAAGCCATAGAAGACAGTGTACAGGAATGGAAGAAGTACGACAAAAACCGCCATTACAGATACAGCCATGAAAGAAGATTCAGCTATGAACACCCGCAAGAAGCATTCAGCCGCAAAGCTGGCCGGGCTGCAGAAAACTTTGCCAATAAAATCGGTGAACACATAGAAAAGGCTGCGCAAAAAAGCCAAAAAGACTTGCTAAAAGAGGAACTCAAGCGGCACGAAAAGGAGCTGGCAACGGGCAAGTGGGATAAAGAACTGCGCAGCTCCGAACACTTCAAACCGGGGCCGGAAGAACTTGTAACAGACTTTTCTGTTTACAGGGAATCTGCAAAAGAAAAAGCCAGAAAAACAACTGCCGGTTTTGCAGGCAACCTTATTTCCTTTGTAGCCATAAATACCCTGTTATGGTATGTGAATATAAACTATACGCCGGGCTTTATGTGGGCTGCCATAGCCAGCGCCGGATGGGCTACCGGAATAGTCAGCAATTTTTTTGCAATGTTAAGGGCCAAAGCCAAATCAAAAGAAGCCGCAAAAATGCCAAAAATAGAAGGGCCAGCCCTTACTGTATATAAAAAGCTAAACAGGGTAAGGGACAGCATGGCCATGCATTTTGCAAGCACTCTGTCCGTGCCGCCCCTGCTGTTTGTCATAAACCATTTGACCAGCCCGGGCATTTTATGGGCTGCCATTCCTTCCGCCATAATGGGCTTTGGTTTTTTGGGGCATTTGATAAAGTACCCTGCTACAGTGCGCAAGCTGGAAAAGAACATGTTCGGGCTTCTTGGCCTGGACTCCTGGAAGCAATTGTTCAAAATAGGCAAGGAAAAGCGCCAGGCACCCGGAATTGGCCCCTATGCCGAATACCTGGCAGAAGCTGTTTCTGTCAGAGACGACATTGTAAAAAGCATAAAATCCGGCAAAACCGCTGCTGATTTTGGGCGGGAAATGATACCAGTTCTGGACAAATATGTGGAACAGGTAAAAACTCTGTGCCAGGCCCTTGGAGACACGGAGCAGCTGGTTTTGGCTATCCCCATGGCTGAGTTAAAAAGGGACAGGGACAGCCTTGCAGCAAAAATGGATGCGGCAGAAAGCAAAATGCTAAAAGACGAGTATGCCCGATCTATAGAAGAAATTGACAGGCAATTAAAGGCAAGCAAAGGGCTTGCGGAGCAAAAGGAAATACTAAAGCTCAGGCTGGCTTCTTCTGTAAATGCCCTAAAACAGCTCAAGCTGGATTTGGCCAGACTGAAAGCATTGCCGGAAACAGGCGATATACCCGTAATGGAAGAAATAAGGCAAAAAGCCAAAGAACTTAATATTTATATGGACGATATTAAAAACGCATATTTTGAAGTACAGGCTGACCCATACGAAGAACTGGAGCGCAAGCTTGCACAAAAAAACATGCCGCCGTCGGATGACCGTTGACAATTAAAGCTAGTTGGAATTAAGATGCCTTTTTAAAAGGTCCGGTAGCTCAGTGGATAGAGCGAGTGCCTCCTAAGCACTAGGTCGTGGGTTCGATTCCCGCTCGGATCAAAACTCGTGTTTGCTCAAAGCATGCCGCCATTTGCCCTGTTTGTAATACAAAAAACCTATTATTGCAGTAATGAAATTGGATGCAAACATGGCTATCCAGATGGACAATACTCCAAAGCCGGTCCTAAAAGCCAAATAGTAAGCCAAAGGCACTCGTATAAACCACAGCCTTAGCACAGCCAAAGCCAGTATAATTTTTGTGTCGCCTGCTCCCTGAAAGGCACCACTCAGTGCAAAAAAGAGCCCAAAAGCCAAAAGAGAAGGACTAACCACCTGGAACATGATGGTGCCTAGGCGTATGGCTTCCGGGTCATTCACAAACAGCTTTACCAGTCCTCCGCCATAAAAATAAGCCAGGGTTAAAAGCGGTATTTCAAGGATAAGAACCAATATAAGGGCTGCATTGACCACTGTCATGGAACTTTTTTGGTCTTTTGCCCCAAGAAAGCGGCCTACCAGGCTGGCCGTTGCCCCGGACAGGCCCTGGGTAGGTATGTCAAAAAGGTGCATAATCCTGTTGCCCACCCCAAAAGCTGCTATGGCGGAAGTCCCAAAAAAGTTGACCACACCCTGCAGAACAGTAAAGCCAAAGGCAGACAGGCCTTGGCCCAGGCTGGCTGGCATGCCGATTTTGCCCAACAGCTTCCAGCTGTCCATATCCGGGCGCATTTTTCGCAACGCAAGCTTAAGACCGGAGCGTCCCCTTGTCATGACTATTACAGAAAGCAGGGCGCCCACAAACTGTGACAACACAGTGGCTATTGCGGCCCCGGATACGCCCCAGCCCGGCCAGGAACCAAAGCCGTAAATTAAAAGCGGGTCCAGAATCACGTTAAGAATTACTGCCAGCAGATGCACTTTTATGGGGCCTGCAGTGTCTCCAATGGCTGTAAAAGAAGCCTGAAAGGAAAAATAAACAAAAGAAAAAGGCAGGCCCAAAAACACTATCCTCATATATGGCAGGGCAAACACATACACTTCCTGAGGCGTGGCCAGCAATTTTAAAAGCCCGGAAGAAAGCAGGGCCCCTAAAATAGCAAGAAAAACGGACACAAAGGTCAAAAGGGAAACAGTCTGATTCATGAAATGATCAGCCTTGTTGTCGTTGCCCCTGCCTTTAGATTGCGAAATCAGGGTCATCCCCGCATTAGACAAGCCTACGCCAAAAACTGTAAGAAAAAAAACAATATTAAAGGATATGGACGGAGCTCCAACCTGGGCGGAACCCAGCTTGCCAAGAAAAAACGCATCGGTAAGATTGTAAAAAGTCTCTACTATGCTGCCTATCATTATTGGAAAAGCCAGGCGCAACAGGCTCTTCATATGGCTGGACAAACCAGGGCTGTCCTGGACTTCCAGGGCGGGTATTAAATCGTTTCGCATTTGAATGACACTATAGCCATATAACAAAAAAAGCTCCAGCCCCGCTTCCAAATAGCCGGCAATGCAGCTTTGGCAGCGTCTTGACGGCATAAAACCCCTTGGGTATGCTCGAACAAATGAAAATCTGGTTAAAATGCATAATAGCAATGGCCATTGGCCTGTTGGCGGGCTTTGTTCTGCCCTTGGGAAAAGACAGCTGGATAATAGGCTTGTCAGCAATCATGTTGAATTTCGGGCGTTATGTTCTTCTTCCATTGTTGTTCTTTTCCGCTGCCATAGCCGCTTTTGAGTTGTATGAATCAAAAACGCTGCATAAAATTATATCCAAGGCCATTTTGGCGGGTATATTGAGCATGGTTTCCCTTGGTTTTATCGGCCTGCTTGCAGCTTTTCTGTTTACCCCCGGGCGCATCCCTTTGACTGCAGATACAGCCAGCCCTGCAGAAGCCATACCCGGGCCTTTATCCATCCTGGGACAGTTTTTTCCCAGTGACGCATTTTCGACCCTGGCCAATTTTGACTTTTTGCTTCCTGCAGTCATATTTGCAATCATACTGGGCCTGGCTTTTTCTCATGACAAAACAGCCACAAAGCCAGTAGTGGTTTTTTTTGACTCCATGTCCAGAATCCTGTGGCAAGCAAACAGTTTTTTTGTGGAAATACAGCCCCTTGCTCTGATATTTGCCAGTACGGCAGTAAGCATAAGCATTTTCAAAACCCAGCGTATTGCCATGTATTCATCGCTTTTTTTGACAATTGCTATTGAGACCCTTTTTGTAGTACTGGTATTCATGCCCCTGGCCCTGTGGCTGTTCAACAGAAAAGACAATCCCTTTAAAACCATGTACGCGTTTTTGGCACCAAGCCTTATTGCTCTTGTGTCCGGCCACAGTTATGTGCAGGCAGGCGCCAGTGCAAAACACCTTAAGGAAAGCCTTGGGGTAAGGCGCAGGGCCAGTTCAATAAGCCTGCCATTGGCATTGTTTTTTGGAAAGGCCGGCACCACCATGGTGACGGCAACTGCATTTGTTTCAGTACTAAACTCTTATTCCAATCTGGGACTTGGGTCCAATGTGTTTTTTTGGATATTGCTTATGGCTCCTCTTTACAGCCTGTTTCTGGGAGCAAAACCCGGACTGGGTCCCTTGTGTGCAGTAGCAGCCTTGTGCGGAGCATACGGCAGGGGTTTTGAATCCGGCTATATTCTTTTTATTCCGGTGGCTTTGCCGCTATCAATGCTGGCAGCATACCTGGATGCCCTTATGGCTTCATGCATAGTTTACGCGGTAGCCAACTCGGAAGGCTTAGCACAACAAAAGGATACAAGGCATTTTATCTAGGCAGGCTTGCCATGAAGCGCTTGCACTATCCTTTACAACAAACAGAATTGACTTTTGCCATGAGCAAACTTAAAATCTTTTTATGAAGTTGAGCAACATATTAAATGAATCCCTTGTTTCCACAGATTTAAAAGCAAAAAACAAAAGTGAAGTACTTGAAGAACTTATGGATATTCTGGTTGATGCGGGAGCCATTAAAGACAGAGATTCTGCCTTTACGTCAGTTCTGGAACGCGAGCAAAAAATATCCACAGGAATGCGCTATGGCATAGCCATACCCCATGGCAAAACAGAAAGTATAGAACATTTGGTTGCGTGCCTTGGAATTTCAAAAAACGGAATTGACTTTGAATCCATGGACGGAGAATTGTCCCGTATTTTTATAATGACCCTGTCACCCCCTGACAAGATCGGTCCGCATCTGCAGTTTTTGGCAGAAATCAGCCAGCTTTTCAAGGACGAAAAAACAAGAAAATTGGTTATTGCGGCCGCAAACAGCGAAGAGCTTATGGATGCGATAGCTGCTTACCCCAAACCCGGCCTTTGACCGCCCAGCTTCAGAAAAGCTGCCAAACACAAAAAAGCCGGATAAAAAGCTGACTGCTTTTATCCGGCCATGAATTCGTCCCTATGAATTCTTTATTCCAGAATAGCCAAAATGTCCGAGAATTTGACAATAAGATGGTCGGCTCCGTCAATTTTTATCTGGGTACCGGAATACTTGTCATACATAACTTTATCATTTTTTTTGACTTTGATTACGTCTGTATCACTGCCAATGGCAATTACCACGCCAGTCTGTGTTTTTTCCTGGGCGGTCTGGGGAATAATGATTCCTCCAGCAGTCTTGCTGTCACCTTCCTGAACCTTGATAAGCACGCGATCACCCAGCGGGTTTACTTTCATCTGCTTTTCCTCCTAAAAATGATATTCAGGGGTCTCTTGCCAATAAATAAGCCGAGCATCCCCGTAATAATGGTTAAAATTGCAAAAATAATGTACTAAAAACAGCATATAAGGGTCAAGGAATAAAGAATAGCTATGCAAAAGTGGCCAAGTGCCTGGCAATTTTGTAAATTAGTTCATGGAGGGGAAAATGTCCCAAAACAAAAATAATTGGAATCCGCAAAAACCCAAAAAACAGGGCAAAATGCCGCCCATACCACCCATGAACGGATGGAAGTTTTCTTTAAGCTACATATTTATCGCAATTATAGCCATAAGTGCATTCAACTGGCTGCTGGTAAGGTCCGACAGCTCCATTGTGGCATACAGCGACTTTAAAGCATTGGTAAATTCCGGGCAAATAGTAAGAATCGACATGGACTCAAACTATTACACAGGCTATACGGAATTGCCGCCGCAGACTGCTGACAGGCTAAGGGCCAGAAGTGCCAAAATTTACAAGGCGGTACCGGTATATGACCCAGATTTTACCAAGCTTCTGGACGAAAAAGGCGTAACCTATTCTGCCGTATCCAGAGAAGGCAATATGCTCATAAATTTTGTACTCAACTGGGTTTTGCCTTTTGGACTTATGTTCTTTCTGTGGCGCATGCTGCAAAAACGCCTTACCGGCATGGGCTCCAATGTACTTTCTGTAGGCCAGAACAAGGCCGTAATTGTAGCCGAAGGAGAAATCACCACCCGCTTTAGTGATGTAGCCGGAGTGGACGAAGCCAAAGAAGAACTGGTAGAGGTAGTAGATTTTCTAAAAAACCCTAAAAAATACACCGAGATTGGCGGAAAAATCCCAAAAGGGGTGCTGCTAGTCGGGCCTCCCGGCACGGGCAAGACCCTTTTGGCCAAGGCGGTAGCCGGAGAAGCCGAAGTTCCGTACTTCAGGATGAGCGGCGCAGAATTTGTGGAAATGTTTGTTGGCGTGGGTGCCGCAAGGGTAAGGGACCTGTTCAAACAGGCCAGGGAAAAAGCTCCATGTATAGTGTTTATTGACGAGTTGGATGCCATAGGCAAAAGCCGAGTAAACGGGGTCATGGGCGGCAACGACGAGCGTGAGCAGACCCTTAACCAGCTGCTCGTAGAAATGGACGGCTTTGACGCCACAAGCGGCCTTATAATACTGGCAGCCACCAACCGCCCCGACGTGCTGGACCCCGCCCTATTACGCCCGGGCCGCTTTGACCGGCAAGTGGCAGTGGACAGGCCGGACATAATAGGCAGGGAAGCCATACTGGAAATTCATTCCAAGGCTGTCAAACTGGACCATTCAGTGGACCTTAAAAAGGTGGCCAGGGCTACCCCCGGCTTTGTAGGCGCGGACCTTGCCAACGCCGTAAACGAAGCGGCCCTCCTGGCTGTAAGAGCCGGCAGAAAAAAGGTGCACCAAAGCGACTTTGAAAAAGCCATAGAAAAAATCATGACCGGCCTTGAGAAAAAAAGCCGAGTTATAAACCCGGACGAGCGGCGAGTTATAGCTTACCACGAAGCAGGACATGCCATAGTGGCAGCCCATACGCCAGGCTCGGACCCGGTGCAAAAAGTTACAATAGTACCAAGGGGCTTTGGCGCGCTTGGCTTTACCCTGCAAGTACCTGTAGAAGACCGCTACATAGTCACGGAAGACAAACTGATAGGCGAGATTGACGTGCTTATGGGCGGCAGGGCGGCAGAAGAGCTAAGCTTTGGCAGGGTATCCACTGGAGCCGCCAACGACATAACCCGGGCCACAGACATAGCCAGGCGCATGATAACCGACTACGGAATGTCCGAGCGTTACAGAAACATGGCACTTACAAAGCGCGGCTCGGGCTTTATGGGCCCGCAATCGGACGCATTTATGTCCAGGGAATACAGCGAAGACACCCAGGCATACATAGACGAAACAATTGCCGCAAAGCTTGCCGAGCGTTACAAGGCAACATTAGGCCTGCTTAAAAAACACCAAGGGCTATTGGACAAACTGGCAGAAGAGCTGCTGGAAATAGAAACCGTAGACGAAGCCAGGTTCAAGGAAATTTTGGCCAGCAACTGAGCGCCTTTAAAGAACAAACCATCCTATGTTAAAATCTGTATTGCAAAGTGTATTATATGCTGGACAAGCGATACACTTTGCGATACGCTTAGTGTATCACTGTTAATTAGGAGCCTGGCATGAAAAAACTTTTCCGGTTCGTGTTTACGGCAGGAATAATATTGTTTCTGACAGCCAATATTCTTTCCTGCTCAAAACAAAATAAAGAAACAGCAGCCGGGGTAAGGCTTATAAGCGCGGCCCATACCCAAAACTATGTACCCTACGGCTATATTGACGAAAAAGGCCAGTCTGACGGCTTTGAAATAGCCGTTTTAAGGGCATTAGACGAGCTTTTGCCGGAATACGAGTTCCGCTTTACTGCCACTTCTGACGAAGACCTTTTTATAGGCCTTGAGACAGGGCGCTACCAGCTTGCCACAAAGGGCGCCTGGTCCACTACAGAGCGTCGCCAGAAGTATGTATTTCCGGAAAACCCCATTGCAGCAAGCATAATAGGCATAGCCTTTAGAAGCTCGGACAGGGACAAAATTCATGACCTGGACAGTTTTGCAAAGTACAGCGGCAAGCTGGTGCCCATATCTCCGCAAAGCGCGCAGTATGCTGTAGTAAGCGATTATAACACAAAACACCCCGACCAGCCCATCAAGTTGGTCCCGTCGGATGTATTTATAATAAACGACGCATACGCATGGATACTGGAAGGCCGCTACGACGCATTTTTTGACCTTAAGCTGTCCTTTGAGCTGAACGTTCTGAACGAAAAAGGCCCCTACCACAGCCTGTCTTCCAAGCTGGCATACGCGCCGTACAAAGGCATACCTACCTGGCCGCTTTTTGCAAAAGATGAAAAAGAGCTGGCTGCTGCCTACGACAGGGCTGTTACAAAGCTCAAGGCCGATGGTAAAATAGCGGAATTATCCATCAAATATTTTGGAGAAGACGTTTTTTCCTATGCTGACAAACCATAATACAAAAAGCGGCGGCCCCCTTTGATACGCCCGTTCAGGCCGCTTTTTATCCTGGAAGTACTGCCCAGGCTTTTGGCTTACCTGCCCGTAAGCCTGGCAGTAGCCCTTGGCACCGTATTGCTTGGCACCATATTCGGCTTTTTTCTGGCCTGGGCCAAGCTTGGAAAAATCCCTTTGCTTAAAAAAGCCTCAGAACTGTACACCTGGGTGCTGCGCTGCACTCCATCCATAGTATTGCTGTTTCTTGTATACTATGGCCTGCCCGCCTTTGTAAAAAAGTTTTTTTTGCTGGACATTAGTCAGTGGCACAGGATTTTTTATGTCATCCTTACCTTTACCCTGTTTTTTGCCGCAACCATGTCGGAGCTGCTGCGCTCCGCATATCTGGCAGTGGACAGGGGCCAAAGGGAAGCAGCGCTCAGCCATGGCCTTACTGAGTTTCAGGCTTTACGGCGCATAGTATTGCCCCAGGCAGCCCTGTCCGCCCTGCCCAACTTTACCTCATCCCTTACAGCTCTGCTAAAAGAAGGCTCCCTGGCTTATACAGTGGGGCTTGTGGACCTTTTGGGCCAGACCTCTCTTATTATTGCAAGAAACTACGGAGCCTGGGCCATAGAAAGCTATCTTGCAGCTGCCCTTATTTATTGGGCTCTTACCGTAAGCATAGAAAAGGCTTTTAGGGCGCTGGAAAAGCATTTGGCCAGATCCAGAAAGGCTTTGGCCTGAGCATGCTTTTAAACCCGGCTTATCTTTGGCGCGTAAGCCTGCTTGCGCTTAAAGGCCTGCCCGTTACCCTTGGTCTAAGCGTGCTTAGCCTTGCTTTTTCTGTTCCTGCCGGGTTTTTTCTTGCCATGGCGGACATATACAACATAGCCTATGTAAAAAAGCTGTCCAGACTGTACATATCTTTTGCAAGGGGCACGCCCATAATCCTGCAAATTCTGCTTGTATACAGCCTTATCCCCAGCCTTTTAAACCATATATTTACCAGTATGGGCTCGGGGCTGGACATCTTTGCCATAAGCCCTTTTTTTTATGCCTTTATTGTGTTCAGCTTTAATACCACAGCCCTTATGGCCGAGCTTATACGCTCTGCCCTCTTGACTGTAGACAGGGGTCAGCTGGAAGCAGCCTTGTCCAGCGGGCTAAGCCTTAAGCAGGCTTACAGGCGCATAGTACTGCCCCAGGCCCTTGTGGCAGCCATACCCAACATGGGCAACGCAAGTGTAAACCTTATAAAATCCACATCCCTTGCCTTTCTTATGTCTGTAAGGGACGTAACAGCCATAGCCAAAATAGAGGCTGCCGCATCTTATAATTACATAGAAGCCTATCTTGGAGTATTTGCAATTTATCTAGTTGTATGCGGCCTTGCACAAACAGCTTTTTCTCTTGCGGAAAAACGCCTTGGCAGCTATAAAAACCAAAGCATTGCAAAAGCCGGGAGAGTGTTCTGAATGCTCAGTATAAAAAATCTGCATAAAAGCTTTCATCACAACGAAGTGCTCAGGGGCGTGGACCTGGAAATTAGCAAGGGCGACGTGCTAAGCATAATTGGCCCATCCGGCGCCGGCAAAACCACCCTGCTGCGCTGCATAAACTTTCTGGAACGGGCAGACAGCGGTAGCATGAACTTTGACGGCCTAATGCTGGACATGCACAAGGCCAAAAGCAAGGACATACTTTGCATAAGGCGCAGAACTGCCTTTGTGTTCCAGAACTTCAACCTGTTCAACAACAAAACGGCCCTGGAAAACGTAACAGAAGGCCTTGTAATTGCGCGCGGCATGGACAAGGAAAAGGCCCACGAAATTGGCAGAAATGCCTTGATCAAGGTAGGCCTGTCCAAGCGCATGGACTACTACCCATCCCGCCTGTCCGGCGGGCAGCAGCAGCGCGTAGCCATAGCCCGGGCCGTGGCGGTGGACCCGGACCTCATCCTCTTTGACGAACCCACCAGCGCGCTGGACCCTGAGCTTATAGACGAAATCCTGTCCATAATGCGCCAGCTTGCTGCCGAAGGCACAACCATGGCTGTAGTAACCCACGAAATGAGCTTTGCCAGGGATATTGCAAGCCGCATGCTTTTTATGGACGAAGGCCTTATTGTGGAAAGCGGCCCCCCAAAAGAGCTGTTGGCCCACCCAAAAGAAGAAAGAACCAGACTTTTTTTAAGGCGCATACACAACCATACGGGTTTAGGGAATTAGTAATTAGGGGTTAGAAAATAGGAATTAGCACGCTGATAAAGCGGATTTGGGCAGATAATCGCGGATTAATACTTATAAATTTTATAGGATCTATCCGCGACCATCGGCGTTCATCCGCGTTATCCGTGTTCTAGTCTTTTAGGAATTAGCACGCTGATAAAGCGGATTTGGGCGG
>JAKPMS010000183.1 GCA_029548805.1 Spirochaetota bacterium
ATTCATAAGGGATATAGCATCCACAGAAGAAGTTTGGTCAGAAAAGGAAGGCTTTCCCGCTGATCCCGTATACAGGGACTTTTACAGGGACATTGGCTATGACGAACATCTTGAATATATAGCTCCGTATATTGAACATAACCAGATAAGAACTTTTACCGGTTTTAAGTATTGGGCAATCAGTGCCAAAAGTGATGTAAAAACTCCTTATGTACAAGAGCTTGCCCAGGCCAAGGTTAAAGAACATGCCGCTCTTTTTCTGTCCAACCGCCTAAAGCAGGCCATGGAAGCCGCTCCTTTTATGGACGGCCGTCCGCCTCTTATGGTAGCCCCTTATGATGCCGAGCTTTTTGGGCATTGGTGGTTTGAAGGGCCCAAATGGATAGAGGAGGTTTTCAGGCAAGCCAAGGATATAGACGAGCTTCGTTTTGTTAGCTTGAGTGAATACCGGAGAAATTACCCCGACAACTTTGAATCCGTTCCTGAATATTCCTCATGGGGTGATGGGGGCTATGGGGCCATATGGCTGGAAAAATCCAATGACTGGATTTACAGGCACGTATTTAAAATGATAGAACGGATGGTAGAATTGGCAGAAAGATTTCCCAATGAAAACGGACTAAGAGAAAGGGTCTTAAACCAGGCAGCCAGGGAAGTTTTGCTGTCCCAGGCTTCTGACTGGCCATTCTTGCTTAGGGCAGGCAAATCGGGCTCTTTTGCCAGGAAACAGATAGAGGATTCCGTCACCAATTTTAACCGTATTTATGAAATGTTGTGTGCCAATACAGTTGGAACGGAATGGCTTACCAGGCTTGAAAAACGCAACAATATTTTTCCCGGCATAAATTATAGAGTTTTCAGGCGCAAGCGCTGACAGGCTGCGGTCATCAGGCCAGACTGTTTGCTTTTTAGGGTATAATTTTGGATGCCAGCCTTACTGCTTTGTCAAAAGCATCGGCAAAAGCTTTTACTTCTTTTGGGCCAAAATTTTTGGCTTTATCCATGCCAGGAGCCAAACCAAGCTTTCTTAGATCTGTAATATGGTCCCTGATGGAATTTCTTTCCTTGATTGTATCCATGGTCCATATCGCTCCCCTGTCATTTATGACCATAATTCCTTTTTCAACCAGTTTTTTGGCCAGAGGGATATCCCTTGTGATAACAATATCTCCATGTACGGCTTTTAGCATAATATAATCGTCCGCGTTATCTGGGCCAGGCTCAGATCCGCTGTCATCATTAGAGTGGTTTCCCAGAATTGAAGCAGCCGCTTTTCCGACTATTACAGCCTTTATATATTTCCCGGAAGGCATGGGCACAGGCTTGTTGGATACAAATACGGCCCTTATTTTATTTTCATCTGCAGCAGCAGTACAACGGCGGCTTATTATGCTTCTTATTGCAACAGGCATAGAATCTGCATCGGCCCAGATTGTCACAAAGGCACATCCGCTCTGACAATAGTGGCCTTGCCGTTTATGCTGTATGCTCTTTCGTCTGCAGTAATAAAAACAGCTTTGCCCTTTGTAATTGCTGTTTCCTGACCGCTGGAAGAAGTTAGCAGCAGCTTGCCTTTAAGGCAAAGCAAAATTTCCGGGCTGTTTGTTCTGTGCAGGTTTTCTGCCTGGCCGTCCAGTTCCATCCTGGAAATTCGGTATTCAGAATGCTCGTGGGGGTATACAAAAAAGCCGTCGCTGTTTTTTTCTGCCTGCAATGCTTTGGAGTTCATGCTTTCAAAGCTAAGGCTGGCTATAAACTCCGAAGCATCTTTGTGTTTGGATGTCAGTCCCGCCCTTAAAACATTGTCCGAGTTGGCCATAATCTCGACAGCTGTCCCTTTGAGATAGGCATGAGGCTGGCCTGAATGAAGATTTATGGCCTCCCATGGTTTCAGCTTGAACAAATTGAGCGCTATAGGGGCAAAAATTCCTACATCTTCCGGGTAGCTTTCCAGCAATTTGGATATCATGGCAAAAATTTCGTATTCTTTGTCATTTTTGCTTGCTGTATCCATAATTTGTCTGCAACGCATTTTTACATAGTTAAAACTCAGCTTTTTTTTGATTTCTTGCATTGTGATCAAGGTATAAAACAGGACTGTCAACTCCAGTTTTCCGGGGTTGTCAGCCAGCCTTCCTGCAACTTGTCTCCAGTCTTTAGGCATCAATAATTTTATGGTGTTTACAATTTCGTCTATGGGCCTGAAACCGCATAAAGCTTCAAACCGGGTCAAAGCCACAACTGTTTCAGGTTTATGGTTGCTGTCTTTGTAATTGCGTTCCGCGGCATCCATGGGAATGCCCAAAAATTCTTCTCTGGCATAACCTTTTTCCGCTTTGAGCTTGGAAGGATGGAGCTGCAATGATAAGGCTTTCTCTGCAGACAAAACCTTTAGCAAAAATGGAAGGCTATTGTCAAAGTTATGCGCAGTCTCCTTGCCAAGAAAAGCTTCGGGTTTAGTTGCAATAAGCTTATCCAAAGCGGTTTTTGTGCCAGTTTGTATATCTACTGCAACGGAAGGCGCTTTGGGATGTGCTCCAAGCCATAATTCTGCCCAAGGTTCATTGAGCAGATTTTTTTTGCCCAGCAGTTTGGGTATGGCATCAATGGTTCCCCAGTCATATTTTTGTATGGTATTCTCAAGAATAAATATTGCCATATAGCTATTGTAACCTTATGGTCTTGAACCGTCCATCATTCATTGGATAACATCCGGATATTATCCAAAAAGTCTTTTACATCCCTGCAAAGGGTGCTTATATCATTGAAGCTTTGCCTGCTTTCAGGCAGGGAAGAGATGAATACTTTTCCGTATTGTTTTTTTAAAAGCCGGGTATCCAGAATTACAACAGCACCCCTGTCCTCTGAATGGCGTATCAGCCTGCCAAAACCCTGCTTTAGCTTTATAACGGCTTCTGGCAAAGCCAAATCCATGAATGCGCTTCCGCCCTTTTTTTCAATGGCTTCTGAGCGGGCCTCCATGACCGGATCATTGGGCACTTTAAATGGAAGCTTTATAATTATTACCAGCTTAAGAGTATTGCCGGGAGCGTCTACGCCTTCCCAGAAAGAATCGGTTGCAAAAAGGACGCTATCGGTATCAGCCTTGAACTTGGCAAGCAGTCTGGACCGCTCATCTTCTCCCTGCCTGAAACATGGGATGCCGATTTCTGACAGCTTATCTTTTAGCTGGTTCCAAGCTGAGCTCAAGCTTGTATAAGAAGTGAAAAGCACAAGGGCTCTGCCTTGCGAAGCCATTAGAAGCTCAAATATTGCCGTATTTATCCAGCTTTGCCATGCAGGATCATTGGGATCCGGGGCGTTTTTGACTGCTCCCAGGAGTGCATTTTTTTTATATGGAAAAGGAGAGGAAAATTCATAAAACAGTGCCTCTGCCCCGCTTTTGGCCAAGCCGGTTCTGTTGGCCCAATAATCAAAAGAACCGGCTACAGATAATGTAGCCGACAGACATACTATGGTTCTGAATTGGCAGAACAGGGATTCATTCAGGATGGAACCAATTTCCAGGGGACATATATAAAAAACCGGATATGCTGTTCCATTACTTGTTTTTGCTTTTTCCAGCCAAAAAATGTTGCCAAGATCTTCACTGAAGTTGCGGTAATTGAAGCAGAAAGCCGCCAGGTTTGACAGCCTAGACAAGCTTCTTTCGGCCTCATAAACAATCTGCTCATTGGCCAGCTCCTCCGGAATTTCATCCAGGGCTTCTTTAAGAAGGGCTGTCATGGACAGTATTGCCCTTTCAAGCGCAGCCATGGGCTCCAGAATCAGGGACTCCAGAAGCCGAGTTGTTTTTATAAGTCTGAAGCTGGCTTCTGCTTCCAGCAAGGACATAGCCGAACTGTCCAGGTTGTCCATGGCTGCTTGCAGCTTCTCCGCTTCTTTTGGAAAACGTTTCAGAAGGCCTTTTGGCAGGCCTTTCAGGTTTTGAAGCTTTAGTATCAGTCCAAACTTCCTGCCTTTGTATTCCCTGTAAAGTCTGCCCAGCTCTTTTTGCACATTAAAGCGCTTCAATTCCCTGGTAAAAAGGCTGGTAGCGCTGGACTCGATAGAGTGGGCTTCGTCAAAAATTATGGAAGTATATGGCGGCAGAACTGCTGCTGCCTCGTAAGAGCTGCCAGAAGCCCTCAGCGATATATCGCTAAAAAGAATATGATGGTTGGCTACAAGGATATCTGCGTCAGCTGCGTTGCGTTTGGCTATAAGAACAAAGCATTTTTCCCTGAAAGGACAGCGAATTCCTAGGCAGGAATCCGCCTCGGAACGGACCCTTGCCCACAGGCTGTCTTCCGGCCAAAACGACAGGTCGGTTTTGTCTCCGCTTGGACAGGTCTCTGCCCACAATGCAATTTTCCGCAGAGGATGGTCGTCATTTGAAGCCAAAAGCCCTTCTTCGTCCAATGCTTCCATTAAACGGCTGCGGCAAAGATAGTTTCCTCTCCCCTTTACAAGAACCGTTTTTACGTCCTTTTTAAAAAGTCCGGCTATTAACGGAATATCCTTGCCCATAAGCTGGCCCTGAAGATTGATGGTGGCAGTGGAGATTACAACCCTTTCCTTGTTTTTTACTGCCCAGGCCATGGCTGGCAGCAGGTACGCAAAAGATTTTCCTACACCTGTACCGGCCTCCGCAGCCAAAACCTGCCCATCGTTAAAAGCGCTGGCGATGCACCTTACAAGGTCCAGCTGGCTTTTACGGGCTTCGTAGCCGGGCAAGCGCATAGCCAGCTTGCCTCCCTTGTCCAGCACGGCTGCCAGCTCTTCCGGATCTAAGGCTACCAGGGCCCTGGTTCTTAGCGGCTCGGTTACTACATATACACGTGTTACGTCGGAGTTGACTATATAGCTGCCCAAACCGTTTTCTGCATATTTTATGGCTATGGCCATATCCGCATCGCTGGGTTCCAGTCTGCCGCCAGGATGATTATGAATAAGCACATCAGCCTTGGACAAAAAACCTTCCAGAGCGGGCGCTATGGCAACTACAGCATTTTTATGTCCCCTGGCTGCTGCTTCCAGACTGCTTACCAGGCCGTTTTCATCGAGCTTGCCTACAGCAAAAACCTCATTGAAACCGGCATCAGCTATGATGCTTCTGTATTTTAAGATTGCTTCCTGTGTAAAGCGTTCTGTAGCCAGCATTTTTCAAAAAATCCCGTAAAACTATAATTAAAACCAGTAAGAATTTTGCATTAAAAACCGCTGGCAGTATAATGACTATAACAAGGCTTCTCAAGGGTTACGGCTTTACTATAACCAGTCTTTTGCCGATAATAAGGCGAAAAGCTGTAAGTTTTGAAGGTTCAGTTAGCAGAGTGTTGACTAAACTATTAATTTTTGTCATCAGCCTGCTTATGGATCCTTAAAGTCAAAAGGTTGAACCGGAATATAAATGACAGTATGGCATAAAGCTATTGCTAGTTTTTTCCTCTCCGTGGCTTTGGCTGCCGCTTTTATATTTTTGGGACATACCAGTGTCTTTAACAGCATAGAAGTCAAGTTTTTTAATGAAAAAGTACGCCGCTCAGTAGAAAAAGACATGGATCTGCTTAGCCTGTCCATTGACAATTATCATAAAAACAATGAAGAACGTTTTCTGAAAATTCTTGATGAAGATTCTTTGCGCAAAAGCTTTTTGCCCAATATGTCAGCCCAGGATGTTTTTTCTAGGACAAAGGCCATAGGGCTCCTTCAGGAATCAACTCCCGGTTTGACAACGGTCAGAATCATAGACAGCAATGGAACACGCATTCATTATTCCACCCTGCCTTCAGACATCCTTCGTTCCGAAAACCAGAAAATTATTTACAGAAATTATGATGACGCAAGCGACGAACCCTATTCGGAAATAATGGCAGTTGAGGGTCGGGATGCTTTAATCAAACCCCTATCCAGGCAAAGGGTTTTTGCATACAGCTTTCCGTTTGTGGACAATTTTGATGTTTACAGGGGCACTATAGTATTTTATGTATCGTTTTCCGGCCTTTTATCCAATTTAATTGAAAACGGCCTTATAATACTAGGGGACGATATTGTAACTGTAGGACAAAAAGGCATTCTTTTTGGTTATCCAAGCTGGGCAGGCAAAGATTTTATAAACCATATTGATGAATTGTGGCTGATTGGACCCAATGCCGAGCCTTTTAGCATAGGCTCTACCGAAGCTTCAGACAATTTTGTGCTTTTTTCCAGAAACGGAATGGCCGGTAATGTAGGCCGTTTGATACCCTCGGGCTGGTTTAAAATGCCTCCTGCTTTCCAATGGCTGCTGACCGTAACTTTTTTTGCAAGCATTTTTCTGTTGATTTTTCTTTTGTTCAATATAAAACAGGATAAATTGGCCTTGCTCGCAGCAAGAATAAAGCGTCTGCAAATAGAAATGCTGGACGAGTATCTGGATAGAAAAGGCGAGCTGGATTTTGAATACTGGAAGTCCGAACTGGAATCCAGGCGAAACGAAGCCAAAACAAGAATCAGGAAAAGCGCTGGAGCAATAGCAAAACGCCGGCCGGCCGATGTAGATGCCCTTATAGACAAATCCTGGGACGATATTATTGCTGTTTTGACTGCCCAGCCTCATAAGCCGAGCAAGGCTGTTGATCTGGCGTCTATAGAAGCCCTGCTAAGAGAGGCCCTTTCCAAGGGCAATTTTGTGGTTCAAGCAAGCAGTCTTCCCCCGGACAAAAAGCACCCAGCCCGCTCGGAAAAACTTTCAGGTACAGCCAAAATTGAAGCTCCTGCCAAGGCAGAACTGGAAGAAGCCGAGGAACCGGAAGCCGCAGAGGAAGCGGCCGAACTGAAAGAGGCTGAGGAGCTGGAAGCCGCAGAAGAAGCGGCAGAACTGGAAGAGGCCGAAGAGCTGGAAGCCGCAGAGGAAGTGGCGGAACTGGAAGAGGCCGAGGAACTGGAATCTGCAGAGGAAGTGGCGGAACTGGAAGAAGCCGAGGAACCGGAAGCCGCAGAGGAAGTGGCGGAACTGGAAGAGGCCGAGGAGCTGGAAGCCGCAGAGGAAGTGGCGGAACTGGAAGAGGCCGAGGAACCGGAAGCCGCAGAGGAAGTGGCGGAACTGGAAGAGGCCGAGGAACCGGAAGCCGCAGAAGAAGCGGCGGAACTGGAAGAAGCCGAGGAACTGGAAGCCGCAGAAGAAGTGGCAGAACTGGAAGAAGCCGAGGAACCGGAAGCCGCAGAAGAAGTGGCAGAACTGGAAGAGGCCGAGGAACTGGAAGCCGCAGAAGAAGTGGCAGAACTGGAAGAAGCCGAGGAACCGGAAGCCGCAGAGGAAGTGGCGGAACTGGAAGAAGCCGAGGAACTGGAAGCCGCAGAGGAAGTGGCCGAACTGGAAGAGGCCGAGGAACCGGAAGCCGCAGAAGAAGCGGCAGAACTGGAAGAAGCCGAGGAACCGGAAGCCGCAGAGGAAGCGGCGGAACTGGAAGAAGCCGAGGAACCGGAAGCCGCAGAGGAAGTAGCCGAACTGGAAGAGGCCGAAGAGCTGGAAGTAGCAGAGGAAGTAGCCGAATCCACGCTTGCCGGTACTGCTAAGCTGATGCTTTTTTCAAACCCTGATGAAGATGATATTCCTGTTATCCCCGAAGGTTTGGGGCTTGAACTGGTAGAAGAGGATGATTTGACCGATGTACTTAGCTTCCTGGATGTTACAAGCTCCTATAAACAGGAAGAAGTAAGCGATTATATCGAATTGGAAGCCTTGCCGGAAAACGATCAACAAGAAGCTCCAATCCGGAATATTGTGCTGGCTTCTCCCATGGAAAGCTCCCTTGCTGTGCTTAAAAATGACGATTTGGGAAGTAAAGATTTTCAATTTAAAGATGTATTGGCTGATATGGAGGATAAAGAAAGGTTAGAGTTCCTGGAAGAAGTAGAGTTTGAAATTTTTCTTGATGCCCTGGATTTAAGCGGGCTGGAAGGCTATACAGATGAAGAAGGATTTTTGGAGCTTGAAGACAGCAACTTCATGGCTGGTCCGGTAGTTCAAGCGCCAGAAGAAGAGCCTGATATCTTTGAAGATGAAATACGAATGTTGTCAACGGAACAACAGGAAAAACTCGAAAAGCTGTACGGGCCTGAAAAACAGGATGAAAATATATATGAACTTTTGCCGGTGATGGAGGAACAAGGCACTTGGCATAAGTATGGATATTACAAGAGAAAAGAGTTCAACCGTAATTTGGAAGAATTGCAGGTATTGGAAGATTCAGAAGACCATGAAGCCGCTCCCTTGGAAGAAATTCAGGAAGAAAGCATTGTTACGGTAAATGGTATATATAAAATCAATAAAGAAGCCCTGGATTCTACCCTGGCAGCTGATGAAAGCCTTAAAGAACTGGCTGATTCGGTTCTGGGTTATGGCAAGCCTTGACACTATTACCCGGTAAACTTAATTTATAACCAAGATGATTCAAAACGAATATGTGTTTATCTTGTATACGGAAAAACCTCTTGTTCTTCATCCCTTTCTTCTGGACAGATATAAAACAGCTTCGGGGCAGGTGTTTTTGGGCCGTTGCATTAGCGGGTTTAATCCTGTTCTTGCCGAGACAATCAGAAAGGATTTATATCTGGCTGCGGAGCACAGGCTTCAAAAAAGCATTGTTGACAAGGCTTATGCTTTAAGGCTTGTAGCCACAGCCATTGTTTTTTTGGTCGTTTATCTTTTCTTTTCAATAGTTGTAAGAGACCCCATCCCGTTTATAGATGAATTTCTTCTTGGCAGCATTGCTGCTGCAGTTGTATACATAAGAATGGGACAAAAAGCCAAAAAATCGCCCAGGTATCTGGAATCCATTATGGATTCACGCAGGATTATTGACAGTATATATTTTACAGAAAGCCCTGTTCTGGACCTGTTCGAAGCCTGGGTTAAAGAGTTCAAAAGCTTGGGAGTTTCTGGTTTTTACAAGCCTTTGGATACTGCAGCCGCTTTTTCTGCCAGTGAAAGGCAGGAAGCGGAAGCACTTTGTGAATTTTTATCCCAGCGCTTCAAAAAACGAAGCATAATTGCTGATATATACAAAGCTACAATGGATGGCAGGCCTTTAAGCGCCATGCTAAACCAGGCATGGAAGCAGCTTGGAAGCGTTGAAGCCTCGCTGGCATTTGCGTATTTGCGGCTTCTTTCCTTTATCATAGAGAAAGATGCTGTCAGGTAAAATAGTAATTTTAAAAAGCCGCTGTAGTGCTGGAGCCATAACCAGGTTTTATGCTTTTTGGCTGTTTTTATGCTTTTTCCCCGCCAGTTTTTTATTCCCAGAAGAAAAAAAAGCCATTTTCCCTGCTTTACTGATGGAATATCCACTAATTCAGCGCCTTGGACCCAAGGATATTGTATTTGTTCAGCTGCAGGATTCTCTGGCCCAATCTTATGCTGCAGAAAAAGGCAGCCGGGAGTTTCCAGATCTTTATTTTTGCCGCTGGGTGGCCGCGGGTGGAGAAGATTTTTTTGATGTGGCAGCCAGGCTCAATATTCCTTACGACACACTTGCCAGCTTAAATGCTTATGAACACAATAAAACCTTTAAAAAGGGAGAAGAGCTTGTTATTCCGTCGCAGACGGGCATTTTTATAGTGGAAGAGCCCAGGATTGAACTGGATTTCCTGTTGGCAGCCAGGGAAATTCCGGAAAAGGTACAAAAGGTAAGCGTTAAAAAAGACGGGTCCGTGTTCAACATGGTTTTTGTGCCGGGCTCCAGGTTTTATCCTACCGAGCGTTCTTTTTTCCTGCTGACCGGCTTCAGGCTGCCTTTAGCTGGAGGCTTGCTGACCAGTCGTTTTGGCATGAGAAAAAGCCCCATAGACGGATACCACAGAATGCATAACGGAGTAGACTTGGCTGCCCCTAAAGGCAGCTCCGTTCTTGCTTCCAGAGAAGGGCTGGTAAGCAAAATTTCCAGCGATTCTGTTCTTGGCTTGTATATAGTTCTGGATCATGGCAGCGGGTTAAGCTCAATGTATGGGCATCTGGATTCAGTTTTGGTTGAGTTGAACCAAAAAGTAAATTCGGGTAATATAATTGCAACAGTTGGATCATCCGGCTTGTCTACAGGCTCGCATCTTCATTTTGAGATAAGACTTGATGGAAGTGCCAGGGATCCTTCAACATATATACCAGGATTACGGAAATGAACAAGGCTATACGCTTATTTTCTGCTCTATTGGTTATTTCCTGTTTGCCAGTCTTTGCTCAGAACCTACGTACAGAATTGGCAGACCTTGTCCGCATTCCTTCTCCAGATGACGAAGCCGCTACGATAATCTTGCATTATAATGATGCCGTAGCCATTTTATATCCGGAAAACCCTGTTTTTATTCAGGGGATGGAGTTTGAACTGAGAATTCCCAAGGCTTTTTATGGCCTTGAATCTTCAATAGCCTGGTCCGTTTACAGCAATTTGAGTCCCCAACCCAACAAGCATAATCTGGATTATGTCGCAAAATTGGTCAGTACCCAGCCCTTGCCGCCCAGGGTATCCATGAATCTTATACTGCCAATAGTCGAACGTCATGGCATAACAAGCGGACCTTTTGCCCGTATAATTCCGGCAGTAATAGGAGAAAAAAACTTCCCCCTTATTTTTAAATTGTCTCCCATTGGAAAGGGTATATCTCCCGCTATGGAAAAAGCGGAGTTCAAGTTGATATTAAGGCCCGTGCTGGGTGATGAAGGCGGCCTGAAACTGAGCGTGGTTTTTCCTGACGGAGCCGAGCCGGTAATCCCATTCGTTTTTATTGATGATAAAAAGACTGACTACCCCCAGGAGCTTATTTTATTGAGAAAAGGCCCAAGAGTACTAAGGGTAAAAGCGGAAGGCTACAAAGAAGAAATTCTTACCTTGTCCATGGAGCCTGGCAAGATTATTTCCGCCAACATATCCTTGGTTCCAAACCAGCCGATTTTTATAATCAGGGTTCCTGCAGGGGCGCTGGTAAGCCTTAATGGCCATAATGTAGAGCCTGATTTATTTGGAGGCTTTGCCGTAGAACCGGGAGAGCACACAATAAGTATCAAGCTCGGTGATTATTCCATGAGCAGAAAAATAACAGCCCAAAGGGGCAAGGTATACAACATTGCCATAAATGTTGAAATGGATATACGCTCAAACCCATGACAGTTTTAAAACTGATATTTCAGCATTGGCTTGACTGCTTAAAACAAATGGAGAATTGGACAGCATGATCAAAATTTCGTCCTGGAATGTAAACGGAATAAGGGCAGCGGCAGGAAAGGGTTTTTTTGACTGGGTTTCGGATGATTCTGCCGACATGATATGTATTCAGGAAACAAAAGCTGATCCTTCCCAGTTAAGCAAGGAATTTTTTGAACTTACTGACCAAAAAGGACATAGCTACTTTAATTATTGGGCCAGTGCTAAAAGAAAGGGATATTCCGGGGTTGCCCTGTATACAAAAATCAAACCTGACAATATTAACACCATTGGCATCTCTGAATTTGACGACGAGGGGCGCTATCTGGAGGCTGATTTTGGTTCTTTTGCGGTAATCAGCGCCTATTTTCCCAACTCACAGGAAGCTGGAGCCAGACTGGATTACAAGTTAAGCTTTTGTGATGCAGTTCTTGAAAGGTGCAATGCCCTTACCATGTCCGGCAAACATATAATTTTGTCCGGAGACTATAACATAGCCCATACGGCCATCGATTTGAAACACCCAAAAGCCAATGAGGGGAACCCAGGGTATCTGCCGGAAGAAAGAGCCTGGATGACCAGTTTTTTGGCTAATTCATATACGGACTGCTTCAGATTGTTGCACCCGGAAGAGCCAGGCCATTATAGCTGGTGGAGCTACAGGATGAATGCAAGAGAAAAGGACATAGGCTGGCGTATAGATTACAACTGTATTGACAGCAAACTGGTTTCTTCCATCAAGAATTCGTATATCCAGAAAACGGTTATGGGCTCTGACCATTGCCCCGTAAGTCTGGAGCTAAAGCTGTAAGCCTTAAAGGAGCAAGCGTATGACCATCAAGTATAATGCACCTATTACCCTTAGTTTTACACTGATATGTGCTGTTGTTTTAATTCTTAATACAGTTTTTCCGGGTTTGACCGCTGCCTGGTTTTCTGTGGCAGGGCGGGGAGGCTTTAATCCCCAATCTGTCCGTTCCTATGTAAGGCTGGTCAGCCATATATTTGGACATGCCGATGTAAACCATTTTCTTTCCAATTTTTCTTTCATATTGTTGCTTGGACCTATTCTAGAAAGCACTTATGGTTCAGGCGGCATGGCTATTATGACCATTATAACCGCACTTGTTACCGGCATCCTGAATGTACTTTTGTTTTCGACCGGCCTTATGGGCGCAAGCGGCATAGTGTTCATGATGATACTTCTGGCTTCTTTTACAAATTTCAACAAAGGCGAAATCCCTCTTACTTTTGTGCTGATAATGGTTTTATACTTGGGCCGCGAGGTTTTTAACGCATTTAAAATGAACAACATATCGGAATTCGGCCACATAATGGGCGGTTTGTGCGGCAGCATTTTTGGATATCTGAAGCCTTCCAAGCGCTGAATTTGTAGGCTGTCCGCTTTTGCTTTATACTCTTGGCTTAGAACAATGGACAAACTGTGTTATAGTAATCTAGCAACAAAAAGAATTGTATCATTGGCCTGATTAGTCAAGCTTAAAGGAGCTGTTATGGCAGAAGCTGGTAATGTCAAGGTTTTTGTTATTGATACCAATATTTTCATACACAATCCTGAAGCCATCATGTCTTTCAGGGATAACGAAATTATTATTCCTCTGCAGGTGCTGGAAGAACTGGACAATCTTAAAACATATTCTGACAATCGCGGTAAAAGCGCCAGGGATGCAATACGTTTTCTGGAAGCCATTTCTAGGCGAGGAGATTTGCATGACGGAATAAAACTGGAAAACGGCTCCTTGCTTAAAGTATCCCTTGAGCAGTCTTCTGCCGTGCCAAAAGTCATGGACATTAACAAGAATGACAACAAAATACTATTGTGCGCTGCCTATTTCAAGGAAATGGGAAGGCAGGTTTTTTTTGTGTCCAAGGATATTAATGCCAGGGTAAAAGCAACCGCCATAGGAATCAAGGCTGTTGACTATGAAAAAGAAAAGGTGGATATAGCCAGCCTTTACCAGGGCGTGGTGGAAGCGGAAATTGCTCCGGATCAGGCAGCAGCCTTTGATGCCATGGGGAGCCTGCCCTGGAAAGACAAGCTAAGGCCGAACGAATTTGTAATACTCAGAGAGCGGGGCAGCCAAAATGAAAGCCTGGCCCGTGCAAGCCCTGAAGAAGGGCTCATAACAGCCGTACCCCAGGACCTGGCTTCCGTGTTTGGCATTTCGCCCCTGAATATACGCCAGCGCGTAGCCCTGGAATTGCTGCTGGATGACAAATTGAGCCTTGTTACCATAGTTGGCAAAGCTGGCACCGGAAAAACCCTTTTGGCCATAGCTGCCGCGCTCAGAAAGCTGTTTGACGAAAAAAGCATAGCAAAAATTCTTGTTACAAGGCCGGTTATTTCTGTAGGCAAGGATTTGGGGTTTTTGCCCGGAGAAAAAATGGCTAAAATGTCGGCATGGATGCAGCCGCTTTTTGACAACATGGATTTTATACTGGGTTCCCACAAGCGGGACAAGCTGAAATCTGTAGACCAGATGATTCGGGACAAACAGCTTGAGATAGAGGCTCTTTCCTATATCAGGGGCAGATCTCTCCCAAATGAATACATAATTATTGATGAAGCCCAGAACCTGACTCCGCATGAAGTAAAAACCATAGTATCAAGGGCAGGGAAGGGTTCCAAAGTGGTTCTTACCGGAGATCCGTACCAGATTGACAATATGTATCTGGACGCCAATTCCAACGGGCTTTCGTACCTTGTAGACGCATTCAAGGGTCAGTCCATTTTTGGCCATGTTACACTCATGAAAAGTGAAAGAAGCGAATTGGCCGAATTGGCATCCAATTTGTTGTAGGTCTGGGCCATAAGGAATAACAATGCAGGTGGACTTTTGCCGTAATTGCAGCGCTCTGGTATCTGTCAGCTTTTCTTATTGTCCGTAT
>JAKPMS010000190.1 GCA_029548805.1 Spirochaetota bacterium
CCCGCAGCAGCTTGGCCTGGAGCGCAAGGCTCATGGAGTTTATTTCATCCAGAAAAAGGGTGCCGCCTTCTGCCTGCTCAAAAAGCCCGGGCCTGTCTTCTGCTCCGGTATAACTGCCTCTTACTGTACCAAAAAGTATGCCCTCAAGCAGGGTATCCGGTATGGCAGCGCAGTTTACAGCAATAAAGGCTTTGTCCCGCCTGTTGCCAGCGCTGTGTATGCTCTGGGCAAATAGTTCCTTGCCGGTGCCTGTTTCTCCTTCTACCAGCACGCTGGAGTCGGTTTTGGCAGCCTTTTTGGCTATACCGACTGCGGCCATAAAGCCGGGGTGCCGGCCGATAAGAGCATCAAAAGTGAACAAGCCCGTTTTTTGTGCGGCTGCCTTCCTGTTTTGGCCGGCCGGCATGCCGGGTTCCGGCTCCATAAGGCGCTGTTGCAGGTCCACTATTCTTTCTGACAGGGTTCTGACCTCTGTATAGTTTTTGGCTATTTCTACCGCCCCTATAAGAGTGCTGCCGCTAAAAAGCGGGAAGGTGCTGTTGGTGGTGGATATGCTCTTTTTTTTAAGGTTAAGATAGGACTGACGGCGCTGATCCACCCTTTTGCCGCCTTCAAGCGCAGTTAGCAGGGTGCTTTCCGCACTGGCAAGTCCGGGAAAAACTTCCAGAACATGTCTGCCAATTACTTCGTCGGCGGAAAGGCCCTCTATTTGTTCCATGGCCTTGTTGTAAAAAATGCTGTAGCCCTTGGCGTCAACTATATGTACTCCTTCTTCCATCACCTGCAAAATTTTTTGCATGGCTGTAAAGATGAGCTGCCGGTTCATGGGCTAACGCTTGTGCTCAAAGTGGGAGAACTCCATGCTGAAGCTGGCCCTCCCCTGGCTTACCGAGCGCAGGCTGGTGGAAAAGCCGAACATTACGGCCAAGGGCGCCTGCCCGTGCACCAGTTCTACAGTGCTTCTGGATTCGGAGCCCTGGATAAGGCCTCCCCTTTGGGATAAAAGGCTCATCACATCTCCCAGGTAATCCTTTGGGGTCATTATGTCCACTTTCATCATGGGTTCAAGCTGTATGGGGCCGGCTTTGCGGCAGGCTTCGTCAAAGGCCATGGAAGCACAGGCCTCGTATGCAAAAGGCGTAGCAGACAATTCGTCATAATGAATGCCTGTAAGGCGTACTCCTATGTCCACGCATGGGTAGCCTAGAACTATACCGCTGCTGAATGCATTGTTTACGGCCCTGTCCACTGCATCAAAAATTTCTTGCGGTACCTCCGGGGCGCGGACAGCTTTTTGGTATAGGTTGCCCGAACCTCTTACTCTGGGTTCCACTTCCAGAGTAAGGCTTGCATGTACATCCTTGCCTGCCATGTTGCGGGAATATTCCTGCTTGTGCTCCACCCTGCTGGTTATGGATTCCCTGTAAGAAACCTGGGGTTTGCCAACCCTGGCGCCAACTTTAAAATCCTTTAGTATTCTTGTTACCAGAACGTCCAGATGCAGTTCTCCCATGCCGCGTATTACCAGCTGGCCTGTTTCCTCGTCATCGCTTGCCTGAAAGGTGGGGTCTTCCTTGGATAGCAGGTCCAGGGTTTCCTTCAGCTTGTCCCTGTCGGATGCAGTTTTGGGCTCAATTGCAACGGTTATTACCGGCTCCGGAAAGTGCATATGCTCAAGCAGCATTTGCCAGCCTTCCGAACCCACTGTGTCTCCTGTCTGGGCAAACTTCATGCCAACAAATACCGCTATGTCTCCCGCTGTTACTTCATCAATGGGTTCGCTCTTGTTGGCGTGCATGCGCAAAATGCGTGTAACCCTGTCGCGCTTCTTTTTGCCAATATTGAATACAGTGCTGGCGCTTTTTATGCTGCCGGAGTACATGCGCACATAACAAAGCGGGCCGGCTTCCCTGTCGTACTGCACCTTAAAAACAAGTCCCAAAGGCTGGCCGTCGGGCTTGCATAACAGGGCAAAATGCTCTTCTTTTTTTGGATTGAATGCATCCACAGGCGGTACATCCGTAGGAGCCGGCAGATAGTCCACCAATGCGTCCAGCAGCGGCTGGATGCCTATATTGCGTCTGGAAGCGCCGCATAATAAAGGCACAATTTTTCTGGCTATGGTCTGCTCCCTTATGGCTGTTTTTATTGTATCCAGGGGAATTTCTTTTTCTGCCAGAAACAGCTCCGTAATCAGGTCCGAGCCGTTAGCCAGCTCGTCTATCAGTTTTTGGCGCCATTCTTTTGCCAAGCCAAGATATTCGTTTCTGATGGGGCTGCGGCTTATATTCTGGCCCCCCTGTTCTGCATCCCAGGCCATTTCTTCCATGGTCAAAAGGTCCATGGCGCCTGCAAAGCTGCCTTCCTTGCCTATGGGCAGTTGCAAAGCCAGAGGATTGGCTCCAAGTTTTGTTTTAATTTCTTCTATTACAGAAAAAAAGTCGGCGCCAAGACGGTCCATCTTGTTTATATATGCAAGGCGGGGAACATGGTAGCGGTCTGCCTGATGCCATACTGTCTCGCTCTGCGGCTCCACTCCACCCACTGCGCAGAATACCGCCACGGCGCCGTCCAGCAC
>JAKPMS010000004.1 GCA_029548805.1 Spirochaetota bacterium
TACCCCGCTCATTACCGCATCAAATACTTGGCCAAATTCCATAAAAGGAAGGCATGCAGCTTCCGGCTTCCACGCCTTTGCGGCAGCTTCACTATATGCTCCGTGCATACCCTGAAAACCGAGCAATTTTTGCATCCTGTCCTGTATGGTCCTGCTCTCGCCCATAATATCCGTATACAGTTTTGTTATAAAAGCTTCAGTCATGATGCCTTTTGCCCTTTTGCCGACACGCTCTAGGACTTCCTTTTCTCTGCCAGTATCCAGGGTTTCTGTCTTGTAGCGCCTGGCAAGCAGTGCCTTTCCAAAACGTTCGTCAAGAAGGGCAAGTATCCGGGAGTCTATCCTGTCTATGTCATTTCTTATACTGTCAAGAGTCATGTGAATGTTCCTTTCCTTATGCTGTTAAGAAGGCAATCAGGTAATCAATAGAAAGCAATTCTGTCTTAACCTGGCCTATATCCATGGGCAATACAAAGTTGATTGAATTGCCGCATCGCTTTTTGTCGTTTGCAAGGCTGCCTTCCACGGCTTTAACAAAGCTGTCCGGATCCGATATGTTTGTTCGCAGACGGTCCCCAAAATCAATGGCTCCTGACAGTGTAATGGCTTCCAGCCTGGCTTCTTCAAGGCTGGTAGGCAGGCCAATTTTTTTTAGAAGCCTTTTTACCTTGCCGGAAGCCGCTAAGGACGCTCCCCTTTTTACTGCCAGGTCAAAGGCCAGGCCAAGCCCTGCAGAAACAGCATAGCCGTGGGGCAGTCCGGATGCTGCCTCTATGGCATGCCCAAAGCTGTGGCCCAGATTAAGAATGCTGCGGAAGCCCTTTTCTCTTTCATCCGCCTCTACTACAGACTTTTTAAAAAGTATGGATTCCTTAACTATATCTTCAAGCTTTTCCGTTTTTACTGAGCCGTTTGCAGCAATAGCGTTTTCTATTGAATCAAGCATTGCTTTGCCGCCAAGAACAGCATGCTTTACTGCTTCTGCCATGCCGCCAGCCATGGACTTCTTGTCCAGGCTTTTTAGGCTGCTTATGTCTATGCGGACCATGGCCGGCTGGCTGAAGACGCCAATCAAGTTTTTATAGGCCTGGTAATCCACAGCTGTCTTGCCCCCTATGGATGCGTCCAGCATGGAAAGAAGGGTGGTAGGCAAAAGAATGCAGTTTATGCCCCTCATCCAGGTGGCTGCCGCAAGGCCGGCAAGGTCGCATATGCTGCCGCCACCCACGGCCATAAGGCTCCAGCTTCTGTCTGCGGCCATGGCCAAAAGTCCGGCATATACCTGCTCTAGCACTTTAAGGCTTTTGGCCGCTTCTCCCCTGGGTACCAGGATTAGCTGCTCAGCCCTGGCTGTTTTGGGAAGAAAGCGGACGCTGAAACTGTCTGCCACCATGGCTGTTTTGTTCGGATCAAAGTCTGCCTCTTCAAACGGTCCGAATTTTATTAAGCTTTCTTTACTAGCTGTTTTTAGGACAATACTGTCATTCGTTTCCGGTCCGCTTTTCATGCTTCGTCCAGCTCCATGACCATTTTTCTTATTTTATGTATTTTTTTCATCAGTACGGAAAAAGCTGCGGGTGATAACTGCTGGTCCTTGTCGCTAAGGGCGCTTTGGGGGTCTATATGAACTTCTATTTCCAGGCCGTCAGCTCCTGCCGCAATAGCTGCCAGGCTCATGGGTTCCACAAGATCCAGAACGCCTGTGCCGTGGGAAGGGTCCGCAAAAACCGGTAAATGGCTTATAGCCTTTACTGCAGGTATTATGGACAAATCCAGTGTATTGCGGGTGTAAGTTTCAAAGCTTCTTATACCGCGTTCACAAAGTATAACATTGGGGTTTCCTTCGGCAAGAATATATTCGGCACAATTGAGCCATTCTTCCAGTGTGGAGTACATGCCGCGCTTAAGCAAAACGGCTTTGCCGGATTTGCCGGCCTCCCTTAAAAGGGAAAAGTTCTGCATGTTGCGGGCTCCTATCTGCAAAACGTCCGCATATTCTCCCACCCAGCTTACGTCCCTGGTGTCTATAACTTCTGTAACTATGGGCAGCCCTGTTTCCTTTCTAGCTTTGTCCAGAATTTTTAGCCCTTTTAGGCCCAAACCCTGAAAAGCATAGGGAGAGGTCCTGGGCTTGAATGCACCACCCCTGAGCATTGTTGCTCCGGCTTCCTTTACAGCAACAGCGGTTTTGACAAGCTGTTCTTCCGACTCCACAGCACAGGGGCCTGCAATAACTACAAGATCCCTGCCTATATGCAGGCCTCCCACTTCTATAACAGTTCTTTTTTTGTCGGCTTTGTGTCCGGACAGCTTCAAATCTTTCATGACTGATCGACCTTCCAATAAGAGCTACAGGTATAAAATGATTTTTACAGCCGGTTGTTCAGGGTTCTCCCCGCCCGGCTGTGCCGCTTGGGAGCCCGGTCAGGAGTAGAAATAAAAATAGAAAGAGTTCTGACAAGATTTTGGAGGAAAATTGGCATTAGCAAGCTTATTGATTGTTGCCATAAAGAGGACAGTAGCACTCTACCTAAAAAGAATCAAGCTGGCCTTGCGCTGCCATCTTTTTAATATTCAGTATGTTGTTCCTTGAACCTTAGTGATAAATGCTATTTTGTCAAAACTCATACTCTGTAGTGTATATGCCCAATCAGCTACATACTACATAAAGTACCGAATTGGAAAATCACTAAGGTTCAAGGAACTATCTATTCAGTACAGCTGCGGCTTCTGGAAAGCAGTTCCAGATCGGCCAGGGCAATGGCAATGGCGGCTTCAAGCGTAACGGCTCCCCTGATGGCTATGCATGCGTCATGCCTGCCCGGGACTGATAATTCTTCTATTGAGGAGCTTTTGGTATTCCAGGTTTTCTGTGTCTTTTTTATGGAAGAAGCAGGTTTCATGGCCACGCGAACAACAAGTTCCGCTCCGTTGCTTATTCCGCCATTGATACCGCCAGCTCCATTTTTTGCGGTTTTGCCGTCAGGGCCAATATAAGGATCATTGTGTTCGCTGCCGGTCATTTTAGCAGCCGCAAATCCGTCTCCAAATTCCACAGCCCTTACTCCGGGTACTGCAAACAAGTTTTTGGCAAGGAGGCCTTCAACAGAATCAAAAAAAGGCTCTCCAAGCCCTGCTTTAAGCCCAGAAACCCGTATTTCTACAATGGCTCCTACAGAATCACCTTCGGCATCTGCTTTTTTTACTGCTGCCATAATATCCTTGGAGCCGCCAGCTTCTATTATTTTTGTATTAAAGCTTGCTCCCGGAAGTATGCGTTTTGCGACTACTCCAGCAGCTACAAGTGCAAGTGTAATGCGACCGGAGAAGTGCCCGCTGCCTCTTGGGTCGGCAAAACCCTTGTAGCGTATTCCGGAAACCAGGTCCGCATGCCCAGGCCTTGGCATGGCTCTGAAAGTTTCGTAATCGCTAGAGCGGGTATCTGTGTTGCAGAAAAGTATCAGCATAGGAGTGCCGCTGGCTTTCCCCATGTACCAGCCCGACAGGATTTCCGGCATGTCGCTTTCTATCCTGGTAGTAGTGCCTTCCTGCCCTCCGCGTCTGCGCGCAATATCAGCACTGAAATCCGAGCTGTTCAGGGCCGTTCCGGGAGGTATGCCGTCAATCAATACGCCAAGGGCGGGTCCATGGGATTCCCCAAATATTTCCACCCTGAAAAGTCTGCCTGAACTGTTCATCCAGCCTCCAGTAAAGATTTTATAGTTCCCCAAATCTTGTTGTAAAGCCCTTTTTTACAAAAATATTGGCATATATTGTATAGGTTCGGAAGGCCTCATACAACATATAGTACCCAAAATAGCTCACAATAATCTTCCGGGAACTATAAATTGCTTAAGCAGCATATACTTCCTACCACCAAGCATCAAGGAACTGAATGTTGTTTCCGGACTGTAAACAGCGCTAGAAATTGGCTATACTGACGGGAAAGTTTTTGTAGTTCCCCAAATCTTGTTGTAAAGCCCTTTTTTACAAAAATAATGGCATATATTGTATAGCCTAGGAAGGCCTCATACAACATATGGTACTTAAAAGAGCTTACAACAATCTTCCAGGAACTATAGAAAGTTTTAATCTATGGAATTTTTACCCGGAGGCTTTTTCATGAAAAAAGTGCTTGTTTTAAATGGCCCAAACCTGAACTTGCTCGGAAAACGTGAGCCGAATGTGTACGGGAATTTCAGCCTGAGCGATATAAGCTTAAGGCTTGAGTCTGTGGCCCCCGGCCTAGGTGTGGAACTGGAGTTTTTCCAGTCCAATCATGAAGGTGCCCTTATAGATGAGCTGCATGCTTGCATGAGCCTTGTTGCCGGAGCAATTTTTAACCCCGGAGCATACAGCCATACATCCATTGCATTGCGAGATGCCATAGCCGCTGTAGGCTACCCTGTAATAGAGCTGCATATCAGCAATATTTTTGCAAGGGAACCTTTCAGGCAGCATTCGCTGCTGGCTGGAGTATGCAAAGGCAGTATTAACGGCTTTGGGCTTTTATCCTATGAACTGGCTTTGAGAGCCATTGCAGATCTGGTAAAATAAAATTAGTTCCCCAAAGCTTAATATCAAGCTACCTGGGCAAACTTGGGTACATAGTCAGGCTTCTCTTTAAGGGGTGTTTTTGCTTGCTTTAGCCAAATCCTTTTCTCTTCATCACTTAGCTTTAGCTTAGACAAGAACCTTCTGTCTTTATAGTAGCCTTTTAACTCTTCCTCTATCATAAA
>JAKPMS010000022.1 GCA_029548805.1 Spirochaetota bacterium
AAAAAGGGTGCTGTATTCTATTGTTCCCTCTGCATTGGTATGAGTCCATAAAAGGGGTTCTCCGTCGGCTTCGCTTATATTGTTGTAAAACTCAATATAATCTTCGTCTTTTAGCTCGGACTTGGGTCTGCGCCATAGAGCTTTTGCGCTGTTTATCTGTTCGTCTTTATATGTTTTTGTTCCCTTTTTTTTGCCTTTGTCATCATATTTGTCTTCGTAGTAGGACAAGTGTATGGGGTAAGCTATGTGGTTGGAATACTTTTTTACCAGCTCTTCCAAGCGCCAGCGGTTAAGATACTCCATGCCGTCGTCATTTACCTTAAGTATTATGCTTGTGCCCTGCTCCTCGCGCTCAGAAGCTTCTATTTCATAGCTGCCCTTGCCGTCGCTTTTCCATGCAAAAGCCCTGTCCTGCCCGGCTTTGCGGCTTATTACGGTAACCTCATTGGCCACCATATAGCTTGCATAGAAGCCGACGCCAAAGCGCCCTATAAGATTTGAGTCCTTTCTTTTGTCTTCAGCCATGGCTTCCAGGAAGCGCCTTGTGCCAGAGCGGGCTATGGTGCCCAGGTTTTCTACAAGGTCGGCTTCGTCCATACCGATACCGTTGTCTGCCACTGTAAGAGACGAGGCTTCAGTATCAAAAGATATGCGTATTAGCGGCTCAAAACTGAAAGCTTTGAATGCATCATCGGAAACGCTCAAGTATTTTAGTTTGTCTATAGCATCCGATGCATTGGATACCAGTTCCCGCAGAAAAATATCCCTGTGGGAATAAAGCGAGTGGATGATGAGTTCCAGAAGCTGGTTTACTTCTGCCTTGAATTGATGAACAGCCATTAAAAAATCTCCCGTAAATCTATAAAATTGTTTTATTAAAATACAAATTTAACTGTATAAATGGCAAGCCGGATGATGCCACCAAGTTTCGTGGAACTATCAATTAAAAACATAGCTTTGCCAGGGTTTTACAAAGCCCTTAAAACCCCTGTCCAAAGCTGTCTGTTCAAAGTCCTCCACATTGTCGCCATAATGCATCAGATACATTTTTTCCCTTATTTCTTCTGGAAGCCCGGACAATTCGTCAAAGGATGCATGAACTCCTCCGCTATACAGCTGGCAGTCATGAAAAATAGCCCCAATTTTATACCTGCCCAGCACTAAGTCCAGCAACCCAGGGTCGTATAGAGTATCGCTTGTAAAGAAAACCTTTTCATCCAGTATTACGCCGTAACTTAAGGCAGAACTTTTCCAGTCCAGGGCGGAATTTGGTATATGCATGGTTCTGAGCATGGCAATAGACAGGCTTCCAAGCCTGGTTGTACATAATTCCCTGTCAGCGTTTTTTACAGCTTTCAGCTCGATGGTATCCCACATGTCTTCAAATTGCAGATATTTACCATCGTTTATTTCGTTATATGAAGCCCCTCCTTTTAGGGATTCTTGCCAAAGCAATTTTCTGTATTTTTTTGGCGCTATCATGGTCCCCCGGCTGTGAGCCATATATCTGTACATAAGCATAACTTCTTCAAGCCCGCCAATATGGTCGGCATGAGAATGGGTTATAAGGTAATTTTTTATATTGGTTACAGACAGCCCCAATTTGGAAAGAGCTTCGGGGGTTCTTGTGCCGCAATCTATAAGTATATGCTCATCTTCCTTTACAACCAGGGCATTATTCTGGTAGAATTTCTTTGTAAAAGCACTACCGGTACCGATAAATGTAATGGAAAGAGCTTTGTCATCTCTTTTTAATTCCAGGGCTTTATTATTTTGTTTATGCAATATTTGCATATTATTTTTATTGTTTGAATTCATTTATAAAAATATACTATTATTTGGCAGTTTTTTCATAGTATTGCCGGAATATTTGACATATAATACTGATGCATGCTATCTTATTCCGATTTTCTTCTCTTATGGAGGAAGTATTGGCTATTCTGAAGCATTATAAACAATTAGAAAAAAAAGCTGCAAAAAGGGCCGGTTCCATTTTAAAAAGGAGTTCTTCAAGCCTTGGAACAGCCATGAAGCGCTTTTTTAAGGCTGGCAGCCAAAAAATTACCATAATGTTTGTACCCCATACAGAAAAGCGGATTCTTAACATACAATTAAGCTTTTTTGGCCTTGCCGGAATTATTGCGGCTGTTGTAGCCATAGTGGCTGTTTTAAGTTATACGAGCAGCGACTATGCCTCTGTTGTCGGAAAGCTTTCTGGTAAAAACGAGTTGCTAAAAAGCACCCAGGCTGACCTTGACTCCATAAGGGACAGCACGGTAAGGCTAATAAACAACGCAAAAACCTTTCAGGCGGCATTGGATTCAACGCTTAGCACCATAGGACTTTCTGGCAGGATGGAAGACAAGGTAAAGGGTGATGGTGATTTGGCAGCCTTTTTTGTACCCACAGATATAGGCAGCGGCAGATTAAGGGAAGCTGTAGAAATAGAAAGGGTCAGCGGTTACCTGGAACGCAGCGTAAAACCCATAAAAGAGCTTGGAGACACGGTTAGTGCCCAGGGCGGAATCATGTCTGAAATACCCAATATATGGCCCATTAAGGGGGGTATAGGACATATTTCCATGTACTACGGACAGAACGAGAACCCCATTTACGGCTCATGGTATATTCACAAGGGCATAGACCTGTCCACTTTCCGCTCGGGGGATCCCATATTGGCAACAGCTGACGGCAAGGTAGTTACAGTAGCTTACGACATAAGCCTTGGAAACCATATAGTAATAGAACACAAGCACGGTTTTCTTACCCGTTATGCACATTTGTCCGCTTTTAAGGTTCAGAAAGGTGCTGTAGTAAAACAGGGCGATATTATAGGCTATATAGGAAATACCGGCCTTACTACCGGACCTCATTTACATTACGAAGTACATCTTGGGACCGAAACAATAGACCCTCTTCGTTTCCTGAACATTCGCTCAGGCACTTCGTTATTGACGCGTTAGGATTCTGCAGATAGGATTGTTTCATGCCGTCTCCAAAAGACAGTCTCGTTAACTCATTGCTTGGCCCAGGCAGCTTTTTTAAAGGTGATCTTGTAGTGGATGGTTTTGTCAGAGTGGATGGAGACATGGAAGGGAGCATTAGGGCTTCCGGAAAAATAGTAATAAGCGAAGCATCCAGATGCAATGCATCCATTGTTGCCAGGTCTGCCGTAATAGGCGGCACTGTAAATGGCGATGTATGCGTTACAGAAAAGCTGGTCATTCTGGAGGGCGGCGCCATAATAGGCAATGTATTTACTCCCAGCCTGGATGCCGACGGAGAAATTCTTATTCATGGGGATGTTGAAGTGCCTGGACCCATAGAAAAAGCGGAAGAGGCAATGCTGGCTTTTATACACAGGCATGGCTCATCCCTTAAGCCCTATGGCTTTGGTTCCGATACAGCTGGAGGAAAAGCTTGGCAGGCTTAGAGTTGCCGGACAATTTGCTGGCTGGCCTCATTCCCGGGCTTGGCGGCCGCGTGCCCGGCCGCAGGTCTGAGAAGAAAAAAGAAACGGTAAAAACTTCCAGCTTCAGGACAAGCCTTAAAGAAGCTGCGGCATATTCGGAAACAGAGCCATCTGATTTGGGACCTTTTTCTGCAGTAGAAGCAGAAGAGTTGCTGGATATGGTCCACAGTGCCGGAGAAGAGTTAAAAACTGATCCAAATCCAGAAAGAGTTAAAACGTACAAAAGGGCTGTTAGAGATTTTGTACATTATGTTGTGAGCAGGGCATATGACATTGACAAAAAGACTTCCGGCAGAAATATCCTTAAAAGAAAGGATTTTACGACGGTTGTAATAATAGATGAAAAACTGGAGCGCCTAGCTGCCGAAGTTTTATCTGCACAAAGGGACAAACTGGAAATTTTAAGGCGCCTTGACGAAATTCACGGGCTTCTTGTGGATTTGTTGACATGAATTACGTTTTGCTTAAGCAGGGACAGCCTAAAGCTATTGCTTTCTGGAGACTGAATAATGATATTTGACTATGAATTGGGCGACGAGGACCTTAGGCATCTTGAAGATGAAACGCCTCTTCAGGCAGGCGAAGGCGTGGCTGTTTCGGACTTGCCTTCTCCTTTGTATGTTTTAAAAGCCCAACCATACAATGAAAGCTATTATGCCCTTTACAACTCCGAATTGCTTCCGGGCATGAAGGTTGTGGCACCAACAAGATACGGAAAAGATATATGCACTGTTTTGGGCCAGGCCAAAACACCGGGTTTTGTGCGTGTAGACGATATAATTAAAATAGAACGAATAGCCACGCCCGAGGATATTGCCAGAATGGAACAGGATGCGGAAAAAGAAACCGCAGCCTATGAGCTTTGCCAGGAGAAAATCGCCTTTCATAAGCTGCCCATGAAGCTTGTTTTTGCTCACTATCTTTTTGAGGAACCCAAAATTCTGTTTTTCTTTACCGCGGATTCCAGAGTGGACTTTCGCTGCCTGGTAAAAGACCTGGTGGCCATTTTTAAAATGCGCATAGAATTGCGCCAAATTGGCGTACGGGACGAGGCCAGGATGCTTGGAGGCTGCGGGGTATGCGGGCGCAACCTATGCTGTCATGGAGTCACAGACAAACTGGTTCCTGTTTCCATAAAAATGGCAAAGGACCAGAATCTTTCCCTCAATTCGCTTAAAATTTCCGGGCCATGCGGAAGACTGTTGTGCTGCCTTGCATACGAATACGGTTTTTACAAGGAAGCCAGAAAGCTGATGCCGCAAGAAGGAGCCAGAATAGCCTATGACGGGACAGTATTCAAAGTGATTGAAGTCAATGTGCCTGCCGGAAAGCTAAAGCTGGTTTCAGACGACGGGCGCTTTATGGACACGCTTGCATCCCAGTTTGTGCAGGAAGACGGACGCTGGATAATTCGGATGCCTGCATCCGACCCTGTCTGATAAAAGCAGTTTTTTTACTTTAGCAATTCCATTTCAAAAATTATATAGGAATTGCCGGGTATTACTCCCGGTAACCCCCGCCATCCGTAGGCCTGTTCCGGCGGTATAGCAACTATGCGTTTTTCTCCCTTACGCATCTCTGCAATACTTTTTTCCCAGGCTGCAATAATAGTGCCAGAGCCAAGGACAAGCTCCAGCGGCTTGCCGTGCAGGCTGGACTGGTCAAATATGCTGCCGTCCGGCAGCATGCCTTTGTAGTTCAGCCTTGCCAGCGAGCCTGGAGCTGCTTTTTCTCCACTGCCTTCTTTAATAATTTTTGACAGCCTGCCATCCTGCCCTAATTCCAGTTCGGGCCACAGTTTTAACAAAGCTGCAATATCCGACTCTCTTTGCATTTTATTTCTAAGTCTGGCAGCCTGTTCCGCCTTTTCAAAATACAAATTAAAGGCGGACTGGTCTGTTTTAAAGGCTTTTGCTTCTTCTCCTATCCTTATTATGCTTATCTTGTTTATGGGGTCACCCACAGCTATGGATTCTGCAAACTCCATGCCTTCTACTACATGGCCAAACACCGTGTAGCGGCCATCAAGATGCCTGGCCGGCCCAAGGGTAATGTAAAATTGGCAGCCGTTTGTGTCGGGGCCATGGTTTGCCATTGCAACAACCCCCGGCCCGTCATGCATAAGCTCCGGAGCAAACTCGTCCGGAAAATTGTAGCCCGGATCCCCTCTGCCATTTCCTAGCGGATCTCCGCCCTGGATTACAAAACCTGGCTCCACCCTGTGGAATAACAGGCCGTCGTAAAAAGGCTTGCCCAAAGAAGGCCCCAAAAGGCCCTCGGAAAGGCCGGCAAAGTTTATGCATGCAAGCGGAGCCTTGTCATAGGCAAGTGCTATTGTTATGGGGCCTTTTGCCGTATCTAGCCTTGCATAAAGGCCTGCCGGCAGCTTGGTCTGCTCCTTGCATGACAAGGCAAGAATCAGCAGGTATACCAAAAGGATAGCCTGCCTTATTTTTTTGTGCATAAAACCTCCGCCAAGTTTCCGGAAATTAACACAAAAACCCGGGCCGGGCAAGGGCAAAAAAATGCCCCGGCTGCGCTAGCCGGGGCCATCATCAATACAAGTCTAAGGTTCCTTTATCTTATATTGCTGCCAACAAATGGCTCTATAATATAAGTTTTGCCTGCTTCAAAATTGTAGCTGTTAGTAATCTGGAAGGCCCCGCTTACTATGCGTATGCTATGCCTGCCGGGGCTCACTTCTCCCATATTGCCTGAAACAAGCCTGTCGTCAACATAAACCTGAATCTGGCTCCATGGATTGCTGCCAAAGCTCGGGTTAAGCATGGCCTGGGGCAGGTTTATGGAATACTTTGCAGTAAGGGGCTGCAGCACCGGGTTATAGCTGTAGCCTCCACTGCCTACAGAAAGCGGAACAGAAAACTCCATAAAGCCCGCTGCTCTGATGGTCAGGGTATAGCTACCGGGAGCTAGCTGGGTTACAAAGCTACCGGATGATGCAGCAGTGCCTATTAGCTTGCCGTTTATTATGATCTGGGCTCCCGGGATAAGATTGCCAAGGCTAAGGGGCACCATAAGGGGGCTCAGGTTTGCCGACACAGTACTGGGACCTGCTACGCTAACGGTTTGGCTATAGTCGTTGTAACCTGCAGCCCTTACTATAACATTGTACGAACCCGCTGGCACCGAACCGTTATACGGTGTTTTTCCTACGCTAATATTGTTTATTATTACATCTGCCCCGCTTATGTTGGATGTAATGTTGAGAGGAAAATTGGTAGTGGTGGCAGGAGGCGCAAGGGTTTGGGGGGCAGTACTAGCTGCAGAGCCAAGGGGCGCATTTACTGTAAGCCCGCCGGTGCCCACTACTATAGTCTGCTTGAATTCCTGCAGGCCGCTTTTACGCACTATTAGCGTATAGGAGCCGGGTGCTATAGATACTGTAAGACGGGGGTTGGCTACTCCTACCAGCTTGCCGTCAAGCATTACCTGGGCAGGCCCCTCGCTGGCGGCTATGGTCAAATTGACCCTGCTTTGGGCAAAGACAGCTGTTGCTGTTAAAAAAATCAGACTAATGGCCAGCAAAACTTTGCTTTTTTTCATTGCTAATTCTCCTCTTGTAATTAAGGTAGTTTTTGTTTGTCCATAATTTTAAATTGTTAACAAGAATATTACTACATTTGTATTCAATAAACAATTTTATGCAGCATTACTGGCGGATAATAAAACTTTTTTTTAATTATTTCACATTGAATTTTACATTATTAAGGATATAATAATTAATGCTTGAGTTTTAATATGACCATTAAGGAGAATCTTGATGAAACGAACAATTCTGTTTTTGGCAATATTTTGCTTCGTTTTGAGTGGAGCCTTTGCCCAGTTAAGCTTTGGGGTAAGCGTTCAGCAGTATTTTGAGAGAAATGAAGAAGGCAAATTGCCCGGCTTTTCTGAAGCCTGGAAGAGCTTTCAGGATGGAGAAGGCCTTTATTGGGGACTTTTTGCAGAAATTATGGCAGGCAAGCTTGGTGTAGGGTTCTCCTTCAACAATCAGGTTTACTCTAATGATGATCCTCTTATTGATCTTCCGGACATGTGGAACTATGACGCCAATGCATATTTGGCAGTTCATCTCTTTGGGGGCAAAGCCTTTATAGACCCCTTTGCCCAAATAGGTGTAGGCCAGTGGGGTTTTGGCTTTGTGGAAAGCAGCGACCCGATGATGGCAAGTTGGTACATGGATTATGGCGTCGGCTTGGGCCTAAACATTGGCATAGTAGGGGCCTTTGTAAAGGCCATGTGGAACCAGCAACTTGATGAGCCTGTTGAGGTACAGGGTGGATATGCATGGGAATTTCCAGTAATGCCGTTCAAGTGGGTGTTTGGCGCAAAAGTGATTCTGTAAATAGAACTTTTGTTTAAAAAAAAGGCTGCCCCCTAAAAGGCAGCCTTTTTTTGTGCCTTGTTTAGTTCCTTTAAGCTTAGTGAGCTTTTGCGATAAACAAAAAAGGCCTTGCAGCCCGATTCCATTAAAGCTTATAGTCTTCTGTCCAATGAACATATTATCCTTAGACAATGTATCCAAAACCCTTATTGCTGCCCCTCTATTTAAAAATGTGTCCCTGGGCATAAAAACTGGCGAGCGCATAGGCCTTGTTGGCAGGAACGGCTCGGGCAAAACAAGCTTTCTTAAAATGCTTTCTGGCAGCCTGGAGCCGGATGATGGCAGCATAGCCAGAAAAAAGGGGCTGCGCATATCCATTTTACAGCAGAGGCCGGAGTTTCCCAAAGGCGCCAGCCTTAAGGATTTTTTATATTTGGGAGACTCTTCGCTTGTCAGCCTGATAAGGGACTACGAGGCGGCGGCTCATGGCGCGCCAGGGCAGGCTGCTTTTGAAAAGCTCCAGGCCAGGATGGAAAACGAAGGCGGCTTTCTTTTTGAGCAGCGTTACGAGTCCCTTTGCAACGAGTTTAGCCTGCCTGGAATTAACAGCCTTATGGACGGCATGTCCGGAGGAATGGTAAAAAAGGCTGCCCTGGCGCGCTGCCTTGCAGACAGTGCAGAGCTATTGCTGCTGGATGAGCCCACTAACCACCTGGATCTGTCTGCCATAGAGCTACTTGAGCGCAAGCTGGAAGAAGCAAGCTTTGCATTTGTGCTGGTAACACATGACAGGGCGTTTTTGCAGGCCAGCGTCAACAGGATACTGGAAATAGACAGGGAAGCAGTGCATTCCTACCCGGGAGACTACAGCTCCTTTCTGGAAATGCGTGCGGAGCGCTACAATTCCTTGGAAAAAGCCGATTCCCGCCGCATTGCTATACTTAAAGTAGAAAAAAAATGGCTGATGCGCGGTGCAAGGGCCAGGGCAGGCAAGAGCGAAAGAAGAAAAGAGCTAATAAGGCAGATGGAAGCTGGAGCCCTGGAAAGACCCAAGGCCATGGGAGCCTTTTCTTCTGCATCAAGGCGGCTGGGCAAGCGCATTCTTGAGCTAAAAGAAGTAAGCAAGCATTACGAAGGAAAAGCCGTGTTTGAGCCTTTTTCCTACGAGTTTGTTAGGGGCGACCGGATAGGGCTAGTAGGGCCCAACGGCTCGGGTAAAACTACACTGCTTCGCCTTATGGCCGGAGCTTTGGAGCCGGATAACGGTATAGTAGAAAAGGGCGCCAATACCCTTTGCGCATACTTTGGCCAGGATGCATCGGGTCTTCCAATGGAAGAAGGGGCGCTGGAATTTATTAAAAAACAGACAGAACTGGTCGTGATGGCTGACGGTTCAATGCTGGACCCTGAGCGGCTTTTGGAGCGCTTTCTTTTTGACAGAAGCATGTGGGAGCAAAAGCTGTGGTCCCTGTCCGGAGGAGAACTGCGCAGGCTGCAACTCATTTCTGTGCTTGCCATAAACCCCAATGTGCTTTTGCTGGACGAACCCACCAACGATCTAGACCTGGAAACCATAGAATTACTGGAAGATTATATAGACGCTTTTGACGGCTGTGTTGTGGCGGTATCTCATGACAGGGCTTTTCTGGATGGCATTACTGCGACCACCATTGCAATAGACGGAACAGCCCAGCTTTTTCCCGGCTCCTACAGTTTTTACAGGGACTACCTCGATGCACAAGAAGCGCTTGCAGCCAAAAACGCTTCTTCTGCCTTGGCAGAAGACAAGGATAATAGTGTCAAAAGCCGAGAAAAGCGCGCCAAAAAGGCCAGCTTTGCAGAGCAAAAGGAGTATTCGGGCATTCTGGATGAAATAAGCCGGCTGGAACAGGAAAAAGCAGGCTTGGAAGAGCTGTTCAGCTCCGGCGTTTCCGGCACAGAGCTGGAAGCCGCCAGCCGGCGTTATGCCGAGCTTGGAGTATTGATAGAAGAGCGCACAAAACGCTGGGAGTATCTAGCTGAGCTTATAGAAGTTTAAAGGGCTTTTCGGGTGAAAAGCCCCATCGTTATTGAATGGCTTTACAGGGTAAAGCTTAATCCATCCACCAGTATGCCCGGGAGCAGGCAGCCGCCCACTTCACGTCTTTCATAGGTCATAGAGTCGACTATAAGCTGTCTTTCCTTTGTAAGATCCACCAGTTTGGTGCCAAGCATATTGTAAAGCGATTCGTCCCAACGCATATCCTTTATGGGGCCTACAATTTTTCCGTTTTCTACCCACAGGCATGAAAAGCGGGTCATGCCGGTAATCCTGGCTGCCTGTACATCGCTCCAGTTAAGGTAATGGAAGTTGGAAACATATACCCCTGAACCTAGCGCTGCCAAAGCATCGGCTTCTGCCAAGTTTCCAGCTGCAATGGCCAGGGACCTGACATCCTCGCCTTCTGTGGCTCCGTTGGCTTCAATATTATACTGCTTTGCGGTCCTAGAAGACACAATTGTGTTTACTAGCTTGCCGGAGCTGATCAAATCCAGCCGCTCCGGTGCCAACTCTCCGTTTTCGTTAAAGCGGGGTTGAACGCCCAGGCCAAAGTCCTGTGTCAGGCTGAACTTGGGAGAAAAAGCTTCCCTCTTTTCTTGCAGGGCTAAGAAGGCGCTTTCTCCCTGCCTTAAACCCCTTTCTCCCAGGCCGTACCAGGAGAAAAAGTCCGTCACTTCTACAAGGGCATCAGCACAAATAAAAGCGCGGTAGCTGCCCGGTTTGAGTACTATCTCTTCCGCATCCAGTTTGGCAACAGCTTTTTTTGTGCTGTCCAGTTTGTCTTTATAAAGGGAGTCCTGCCATTCCCTTCCGGCAAAGGACGATTTTACTGCCCGGCCATTCGGCAGCCATGCCGAATAGTCCAGCAAAAAGGTTTCTGTCTCAAACCAGTGCCTGGCTCCGGAAGAATTGGCTGCTGCCCGGCATAAATAGCCTTGGCTGTACAAACCGGTAAAATCCAGTCCCTTAGCCGGCTCCAGTATGCGGGAAGGTATATCCTTGCTGTCCAATAGGCTGCCCTTGTAGCTGGCTTCCGATACAGAGCTGCCATCGGGTATGGCCTGGTAAGGGTCATCTGGCAATAAAGGCAATAAGGCTCTTGCCGAGCTTAATGCTTCCGATACTAGCTCGTCATCCTTGGCAAAATTGCCTGACAAGCCCAGTTGTGTGGTATGGCTTTTTTTGTCCTTCCATAATTTTATGGTCAACTCCGTTTGCAATACAGTTCCGCTTTGCCTTACTTTGCAATTGTTAAAACGCATAAAGTCAGAATTTTCTCCGTAATAAGCAAGGGCTGCGTATTCTCCTTGCTGAAGCTCGTTTAAAATTCTGTGTGTCAAGGCGTCAAAGCGGGCTTTGTTGTCAATTTTCATCTTCCTCCTCCAAAAACCTCTACATCATTAAAAGCGCATACAGGGCTAGCATGTCCCACAAAGATGACCTGGTTTGGCTCGCCTTTGCCGCAGTTTGGCGTTCCAAATACCTCAAAGCTGTTTTTGTCTCCCACCTGTGCCAGGTTTCGCCAGAAGCTGCTGGATATGCCCCTGTAATTGGGGTCCCGCACGGTTTTTGTCAGTTTTCCGTTTTCTATCAGTACGCCGTACTCGCAGCCAAACTGGAACTTGTTTCGGTAATCGTCTATGGACCAGGAGCGGTTGGTTTTCATAAGTATGCCTTTTTCTATGCTTTTTATCATGTCTGCAAAGCTGGTGCTGCCCGGTTCTAGGTTCAGGTTGGCCATACGGTCTATGGGCGGCCTGTTCCATGAAGTGGCTCTCTGGTTGGCCACGCCAGGTACTCCGGACCTTGCCTGGCTTTCCAGGCTGCCAAGGCCGCGCATTAGTATGCCGTCTTTAATTAACAGTTCCTTTTTGGCCAAATTGCCAATTTCATCAGCTCCGTAAGTGGCAAGTTCATGGCCAATTCCCGGATCAAAACTTATATTCATAAGCTTTGACCCGTACTGAAAGCTTCCGAAATCCGACAACTTAACAAAGCTGCCGCCGGCATAATTGCGCTCGTCTCCCAAAATGCGGTCAATTTCCAGCGGATGACCTACACTTTCGTGTATTTGCAGCATCATCTGGTCGGGCATCAATACAAGCGTACGCTTGTCATTGGGGCAGGATGGTGCAGAAAGAAGTTCAATGGCTTCCTGACCGGTTTTTTCGGCCATATTAAGAAGATGGGGAATATCCAGCAGCTCCCAACCGCCCTGCCTGGACAAAGCTCTTGGGCCGTTGCCGCTTCTGGTCTGTATTATGTCGCCTTTTCTGGCTATGGCTTGCAGGAAGTTGCTTATATAAAAAAGGCTCTGCTCAATATCGGCACCGTTTGTGGACACTATTTCATAGTCATAGCGGCCATACTCCACCATGGCAGAAGTCTGTATTATTTCTTCCCCGGCTTTAAGCTTTTTGGATGCTTCTGCCATAAAGGCATATAGCTCGTTTACAGCCGGCACAGCTTTTTTGTCTCTTTTGCTTATGTATTCCAGTTTTGTTTCGGGTCTTACAGTGCTGTCAAACTTGTAGACTGTATAATCTTTTACTGCTTTGGCTGTTACAAGTGCGTTGGCTGCAGCCGTTTTTATGCCTTCGGGACTTAAATCAGCGCTTGCAGCGTAGCCAAAACTGCCCTTGAACAGAACTTCCACCATTATTCCTTCATTAAAAGCCTTTACGGCTTCTTCAAAAGCTCCATCCCTTATCATATAAAATGATGCATCGCTTTTGCGTTTTCTTAGCCCGATCCATTCGGCTTCTTTTGCGCCGCTTTGAGCTGCGTTTAAAAGCCTTTGCAAATCATGTTTCATTAGCGTCTCCCTAAGTGCCGGGCTGGTAAAACCGGCAATTGTGCAACTAATATATCAGACTTTTGCCATTTCGGGTTGGAGAAAAGCAGTATTTCGGGAAAATATTTTTTAAGAATGTCAAAAAAGGCATTTTTTCAACCCTTTAACATTCATGATGGGAGTTTTATAATATACTGCATGAAGGTGATAATTGTTGGAGCTGGAATGATAGGCATCCATATTGCCAGGGAGCTGATAGAAGAAGCCCGCGATGTGGTAATGATAGAAAAGGATGCTGATGCTGCCAGGCGTGCTTCCGAAGAACTGGATTGCATGGTAATTAACGAAGACGGCAGCAAGCCCGAAACTCTGCGAAAAGCCGAAGCCGGAACTGCTGGCTGGTTTTTGGCTCTTACCGGTTCAGATGAAGTCAATATAGTAGCCTGCGGACTGGTATCGGCAGAGGCCAAAAGGGTAAAAACCCTGGCCAGGATAGAAAACCCGTTCTATTCTTCGCTGTCCAAGGTGCAGATGCAGGCTTTTGGCATAGATGTTATTGTGAGTCCAGCTGCCGAGGCTGCCAATGCCATAAGCCATATTGTAAATGAAGGCTTTGCAGAAGATGTTATACCGCTCCATGATGGCGATCTGCAATTGCGTCTTGTCCAGGCTGAAACCATTAAAGAATATGCCGGAAAAGCTTTGCGCGACGCACAGCCGGAGCTTAATGCCAGGCTTATCAAGGAAAAACCGCATAAAAAAACCGGCCAGCAAGCCCTGCTAGCAGTAGCGGTTTTAAGAAACGGCAACCTGATTGTTCCGAGCGGAGACACTGTTATAGAAAAAAGGGATTCAGTATATCTTTTAGGAACCCCCGACACTCTTGATCTGGTTTTGGGGCCAATTTATGGCATAAACGCCAGTGCCAAGCGGATTCTGGTTGTGGGAGCCACAAAAACAGTGGAACGTTTTACAGCCCAGTTTTCAGAAAGCGTAAAACCCGGATTTTGGGGCAAACTGCTGGGAAGAAAATGCCATATAAGCGTAATTGAAGCCAACACGGACAGCGCAAAGCGTTTGGCCAGGGCTCACCAAGAAATAGAAGTAATACAGGGTGACAGCTCGGAAGAAGGTGTTCTTGAAGGCTCGGGGGTTGCCAAAAGCGACCTGGTTGTATGTGCCACAGAAAACCAGACCCAAAATATACTTACTGCCCAGCTGGCCAAGACCCTAGGAGCCAAAAAAAGCCTGGCCATAGTTACAAACGACAGATATCTTCCGCTTGCCGGCAGTCTTGATATAGATGCCCTTATAAGCATAAAAGCTGTAGTAGCTGCTTCCGTACTTAAAATTGTAAGGCGGGGCAACATAAGAACCATATACCGCTTTTTTGAAGACGATGTCGAGTTGGTAGAGCTGAGAATAAAACATGGCTCAGAACTGGCGGGACGCCCATTGAAAGATATATCCCTGCCAAAAGATGTGCTTGTGGCATTTGTAATGCGCGGCAAGGATATTATTGTTCCCAATGGTTTGTCTGTCCTGGAAAAAGACGATGTTGTCGGAATAGTCTCCAGGAAAAAAAGCATAGCAGGGCTTGAATCCATATTTGGCGGTTCCGATGGAAATTAAGATTTTGTCCAAAGCTCTTGCTTTTCTGCTTTCTGTTGTTACGGGCTTTATGGCTCTGTGCATGCTTTTTGGGCTTTTGGACAAAGAAGGCGTACAGGTGCTTATTGCCTTTGGCCCTTCACTGGCTTTGGGTTTGTTATGCTTTTTGCCTGCTGCTTTTTTGTTGCGTATAAAACGGGGAGCCAGCCTGTCCAACAGAAGCGGTTACCTTTTTGTGGTTCTTGCCTGGCTTCTGGCAAGCCTGGTTGGAGCTTTGCCCTATTATTTTTACAAATCCGTACCCGCTTTGCCTGATGCAATATTTGAAACAATGTCCGGTTTTACCACAACTGGAGCCTCTGTCATAACAGAAATAGAAGCCTTGCCCAGGTCCATTTTGCTGTGGAGAGCCATGACGCACTGGCTTGGCGGAATGGGTATTGTTGTTCTTACCGTAGCCATTTTTCCGTTCCTGGGTTTCAAAGGCAGGGCTGTAATGGAAGCGGAGTCACCGGGCCCCCAAGTGGATAAAATAACCCCTCGTTTGTCCCAGACCGCCAAAATAATGTGGCTTATTTATCTTGGTTTGACAGTGATTTTGACCATTCTGTTGATGTTCGGAGGCCTGTCCCTTTTTGACTCCATAGCACATGCTTTTGCTGCCATGGCTACAGGGGGTTTTTCCACACGCAATGCCAGTGTTGGCGCTTATGATTCTGCCTATGTGGATGGCATACTTAGCGCTTTTATGATACTGGCTGGCATGAACTTTTCCTTGTACTGGAAACTGTTGCGCGGGCAGGCTCTTTCTGTGTTAAGGGATACGGAGCTGCGGGTATATCTGGCAATATTTGCCACAGCCAGCATGGTAATATCCTGGAATCTTTTTTCAAACGCTTCTTATGGCAGTTTTATGAAGGCTTTCCGCTATGCTTCCTTTCAGGTATCTTCCATTTTAACAACCACCGGAAGCGCTACCGCAGACTATACCAAATGGCCGGCTCTTTCTCAGGCTATTATTTTTTCGCTAATGTTTATTGGCGGCTGCGCCGGGTCTACCAGCGGCGGCCCCAAGATTTCCAGAATAGTTACCCTTTTTAAAATGGGTTTGTCGGAAATGCGCTATCTTTTAAACCCGCGCGGGGTTTACGGGGTTTTTGTAGACGGCAAATACCAAAGAAAATACTACGTCTACGATATAGCCGCCATGGTGTTTTTGTACATCATGTCGGCCTTTGCTTCCACTCTGGTTGTATCCGCTTTTGGCTATGATGTGCTAAGCAGCCTGACAGCTACCATGGCCTGCCTTGGCAATATAGGGCCGGGTTTTGGACTGGTGGGCCCGGCAAGCAACTTTGGCTTTATGCCTGGAGCCCTAAAATTGTGGCTTAGTTTTATAATGCTTCTTGGGCGGCTGGAGGTTTATACTGTCCTTGTGTTGTTTACCAAGTCTTTTTGGAATAAATAACTGTCATAGATAAAAAAAACTCGGTCTGGATGTATCAAGCTTAATCACTGTCTTCTGCCATGCTTTAAATGCTTTTCTTTATACATTCTCTCGTCAGCAAGAGACAGTGCCGCTTCTATGTTATTTTGCTCATCAGGGAAAATGGCATAACCCAAACTTGCCTCACAGGCTTTTACTACTACGCCCAAATCAAATGGCTCTGAAAAGCAGGATCGGATATGACTGGTCAGCTCGTCAAGGCCATTGGGTTTTCCTATTGGAGCAATTATCGCAAACTCGTCTCCGCCCAACCTTGCCACTGTATCGCTGCGCCTTATGGCCCCTTTCAGGCGCTTTGCCGTTTCGGCTAGAAGCCTGTCTCCGGCTTTATGGCCGTATTCGTCATTTATACTTTTAAAGGAATCCAAATCCAGCATAAAAATGCATAATCTGCTGGCTTCGCGTAGCACCCTGATAGCTTCAACAGAAAACCTGTCCCAGAACAGCATTCTGTTTGGCAAGGCAGTGAGTTGGTCATGAAAAGCAAGCACTTTAAACTGATTTTGCGACTTAATCAGCTTGTATAAGGCAAAAGCCGAAAAACCGGCAATCGCCATGCCCAAGCCTGATACACTAAAAGCCAGCCAATAAAAGCTTTTCCATCCACCCTTTGGGCTGCTGGACAGGATCCATACAGCTCCTGGCAGCTTGATATCTATGGATATGGGGTTCTTGTCAAGGTTTTCCCTGGTTCCGAATATAACTTTACTGGACAAACCAATATTGTCAGGGCCTTCCAGCAGGGCATCCAGGCTTGGGTGGTTTTTGATGCCGGATTTTTCCAATACTTTATCTATGTCTATGGCTACGCTTGCAATACCCCAGAACTGCGGGCCTTCATTGCCTTCTTTGAATATTCCTATTCTGCTTACTATTCCTGTACCGCCCTGTACAAGGGCCAAAGGGCTTGACAGTACAGGTTCTTTTGAAGCTTTTGCCAAAAAAATATCTCTTGACTGATCAGGAACTAGGCTTAAATCAACTCCAAGTGCAGCTTTGTTTTGCTCATACGGATAAATAAAACGCATTTTAGTGTTTTCTAAAATGGCAAAGTTTATTATATGGTCTTCATATTTTAAAAGAGTGGACGCAAACTTGTTAAAATTATCCCGGGTAAGTGTTTCCTGGGTGCTGGCAAAAGCAACAAGGCCTCTTACAAGATTTATTTTGGAATTGAGTTCCGCCTGAAGCTTTGTGCTTATAACGGAAGTTTCCTGCAGATATTTGCCATATTCGTATTGGGCAAGCTTGCCGGCTTGTGCAAAGCCTGCAAAAATAAAAATGGCGTTTATTCCGACAAAGGCAACTGTTGGAAATAATTTTGAATATAAGGCTTTCATAATCCCCTGTACTTATATTATAGGCTGGCAAAGCTTTTATGAAAAGACAAAATGAATTAATACTTGACCCGCCAGCCAATAGGGCTTTAGGATGGACAGGATATGAAACGTATCGCCATTTTTGTATTTATGATTATTACCCTTGACGGAGCATTTGCCCAATATATAAATCTGGGAGAAGAAAGGGCTTATGTACGCAGGGACTTTGAACAGTCTTGGACAACCATAGCACCAAGAGTGGATGATCCCAAATGGACACTGGTAAAAGAGGACAACAAGGATACAGTTTTAAAAATGAACCGCCTTGGCTTGCCAGATTTGCCGGTATCCGGAAGCCTGTCTTTCTTAAACAACGCTCCAAAAGATTTTACGGTGGTAATACCGTTTCAGGCTACTTTGGACCTGGTAAACAGCAGTGATCCGGCTTTGTTTATCAAAGAAATTGGACAGCAATGGGCCGTTTACCTGAACGGAGTACTGGTACGCAACGAGTTTGTAGCCAAGGGCGAAAGATATATAGAACGCTATCTTAGAAATGTTGTCATTCCAATTGATACGCTGCTTATAAAAAACGGCACAAACATTTTGACATTTAGGCTTAGGGGAGATCCTTACAACGGTCGCTGTGTTCTGGATCATGGCAGTTCCTTGCAATTAGGATCCTATAGAAGTTTAAGTATTAAAAGCAGCGAGTATCATATATATATTCTAAGCGGTGTTTATATATTCTTTGCTTTATTCCAGTTTATTTTATTTTTGCTTAGAGCAGAGGACAAAAGCAGCCTTTTTTTTGGCTTGGCTGCCTTATTAATGGGGATTTTTTTGTTCAGCCGCAGTACTTATGCTGCAAGCCTGCTTGGAAATACTTCAATTTCTTTTCATATAGGGTATTTTTCGCTGTTTCTTTTTACGCCGGCACTGCTTGTATTTCTTGAAGCTGTTTTAACTAGCAGAATTAGCCTTTGGCCTGGTATTAATGCCATAGTAGCAATTATTTTTGTTGTGCTTGGCCTTATATTCAAGCTGCAGGCGGTTGTAAATGTTTGGTATCTGGTAGCCTTAAGCAATGTGCTGTATGCTTTTGTTTTTGTGCTTAGGAAAAGCCTGGTATCTGAATACCAAAGCATCAAATCGGGGCAAATTGAAGAAAACCAGGATTCCGGCCAGACTGTGCCAAAAGACAAGGACAAGTGGTTTTTAAAACTGATTTTAAGCCCGCCGGGCCGTACCTTTTTAATATCTGTTTTTTTTGCCATAGCCATAGTGATGGACATCTATTTTGGATGGGCTTATGGAAAAAAGTCGGACTCTCTTACTCCTTTTTTCTTTTTTATTTTTGTTTCTTTGCTTGCAACCATACCTGCAGAACGTTTTTCCGTAATGCGGGCCAGGGTAGACAGAATAAATCTGGGTTTGGAAGCGGAAGTGGAAGCAAGAACTGCCAGGCTTGCCAATGCGGCTAATGAACTGCTTGAACTAAACAGGGAATTGTCAAAATCTACCGAACACCTGGGAGAAATTATCAAGGAGTCTGAGCGGGACCTGAGAACTGCTGCCACAGTACAAAAAGGATTTTATTCTGTTGTGCCACCCAGTAATCCCGAATGGGATGTTGCATACATATTTGAGCCTTTGGCAGGGGTATCTGCTGATTTCTTCGACTTTTATTCAAATGATGGCAGGCTGGCGGGTATTTCCATAGGAACAGTTTCCGGAGCAGGTATAGCCAGCGGCCTTCTTACTGTTCTTGTGCGCAACATCATGGCTCACGGTATACAGGACAGCTGGACGATGCCAGTGAACAAAGCCATGGACGGTATCAGCCATCTGTTAAGCAGGGAGTTGTCCGGTTCAGGCAGCACTGTAAGTTGCATAAACTTCATGTTATCAGGAAAAAAACAAAATTTTGTAAATTCTTCATACTCACCAGTATTGCTCAAAAAAAGAGACAGCAAAAAAATTGAAGTGTTTGGCGATTTTAAGTACGACAAAAGCCGTCCGTTTTTGGGGCAGGAAGGATACAGGGCAGAGTCTGTAAACCTGGAACTGGCTTCCGGAGATGCTGTATTTCTTTATTCTGCCGGTATGCTCAACGTATCAGGCATAAGCGGAAACGCTTTTGTTCCTTCTATGCTTATGGATTCTTTTTCCAACGCAGACTCCAGTTCCGCAGATTCTCTGCTGGCATCGGTAATACTGGATTACAAGAACAGTGTGCCGCAGGTTGACAGAAAAACTGACATAACAGCCATTATGCTTTTAAAGCGTTAAAAGCATGCATAATTTGGATGGCTCTTCAGAAACGGAACTATCTGTACTTGCAGCAGAAAACCCATGTATAGGTTTATATTCGGAAAAGGGGCTCCATTCTTCATTAAAGGCTGTTTATGCCCAAGCTCCCGGTGCAAGGATAGAAGTAAAAGTGGAGGCCAGAATTGTAGATGTATTGCTTCCGGAAGAAATTATAGAAATACAGACCCGCAATTTGGCTTCGATAAGTGAAAAACTTCTGGAGCTCGCATGCATAATGCCTGTAAGAGTGGTTCATCCTATCATTACAGAAACCATGATAGAACATTTAAACCCTGGTAACGGTACTGTCAGGCAGGGTAAACGAGCCAAAACAAGGCGCGATTTCTTTAGCCTTTTTGACGAACTGGTTTATGCTCCGCTGATAATTGCTTCTCCCAATATACGTTTTGAGGTATTGCTTGTAAGCGTAAGGGAAATGCGAATTGCGGACGGAAAGGGTTCCTGGAAACGCAAGGGCGAAAGAACCCTGACCAGGGAGCTTGAGGAAATCCTGTCAGTAAAAAAACTTGAAAAAAAGGAAGACTGGCTTGAGCTTCTACCCGATGCAGGCAGGGGACTTTATGATTCAGTAAGCCTGGGTACCGCCTTGGGGATAAATACCGCAAGGGCAAGGAAAGTACTGTATTCATTCTGCCGGGCAGGGCTTTTGTGCCAAGCCGGTATGGAGGGCCACAAAAAATTGTACACATTAGCTAGTTCCTGGAACCTTTGAGACAATTGTTTTTTGTACTGCATATAGTATGAACAGAATGGCTATATACTCTATATGGTATCGTTTTTGGCAAAACAGACTTTTTCTCAAAGGTTCCAGGAACTAAATACACATTACCCAAGGACTTATAGCTGCAGCATTTTTGTAGTTCCCCAAATCTTGATGTAAACTGCTATTGCTACTATATGTTGTATGATACCATTCAAGCCTATACGATATATGGTAGTGTTTTTGTAAAAACTGACTTTTACATCAAGATTTGGGGAACTAGATAAGCCATGCTTCCAGGGCTGCCAAAGCTTCCGGCAAATTGACTCTTCCGTAGCCAAGCCTGAAATGGGCAGTATCATACCCGTACAGGCTGCCAGGCAGTATAAGTACCCCAGCTTCTGCCACCAGCTTTTCAGCTAGCGCTTCGGCATTTCCTTTCTTTGTCAGCCTGGGAAAGGCAATGGAGCCTCCTTCCGGGGCAATCCATTCTGCAAAATCAGGCCAGTTTGCAAAAAAGTCTTTTATTAGTACCAGGTTTTTCTTTACGAGGCTTTTATTTTTGTCAGCAAGCTTTTCCAAGTTTTTTATTGCTATTTCTGCCAGGAACTCGCTGGGCGCTGATGAACAAATGGAGTTGTAGTCTTTTACCACAGCTATTTTGTCCAGCAAATCCCCTCTGCGGCTAGCTAGCCAGCCTATGCGCAGGCCGGCAAGACCGGAATGCTTGCTTAGCACATCCAGAGCAATGCCGTTTTCATATACTTCGCTTACAGAAGGCAGGCGTTTTGCATGGTGTTCCAGTCTTCTGTACACTTCATCAACAAGCAATATTGCCCCGCTTTTACGGGCATAATCTACAACAGCCAAAAATTCTTCCTCTGTAAGCATGGCTCCTGTTGGATTATGCGGGATATTCAATACAATCAGCTTGGCAGGGCCTAGTTTTTCAAGTTCAAAAGGGTCCAGAACCCACTTTTTTTCTCCATTGGCCAGTTCTGCAATACGAAATTCCCATGGAATGACTTTGCAGCCCAAAGCCTGTGGTATTTCTGACAGGGATTGGTAGCATGGCTGGTTGACTATTACCCTGTCGCCTTTTTCCAGCAAGGCAAGGTACAGGTTCAGTATAGCTTCCTGGGCCCCCGAATGGACAAAAATATCATCTGCTCCTAGCCCAAGATAATGGGCAGCTATAGCTGTACGCAAAGTTGGGGCACCCCTTGTTTCTGTATAGCCAAGCCAATGGTCCATAATGCGTTCTGCGGCGCCAGCTTCCATGGCAAGGAGTTCCTTGATGGCTACTGATTCGCAATCGGAACTGCATAACAGATAGGGAGCATTGAATTCGTGTTTTGCAAAAAAGCGCTCCAGGGCAAAGGGTTTAAAAAAGCTCATAAAACCTCCATAAAAATTGCTGTTAGTTTCCCGAAGCTTGGTGGTTTTTTAAACCATGACTATAAAGCAATTACATGGAAATAGCAGTAAAAATTTTCCAAATAACAGCGCAAATATGACGTTATGCGACTTATGTGCTCTTTTATTATTTATATAACAATAATTTGGAGCCAACAAGCTTCCGGGAACTAAATACCCATTGCAAAACAAGCTTATTTTCCAATATACACTTGAATATGTTCAAAACTATCGCAAAAAGAAACCCTTTTGGGCCTCTGTCGTTTTATCGCGAGTTATTAGTAATAGCTGTGCCGGTCATGTTGCAGCAAGCCATACAGAGCCTTGTATCGCTTATAGACAATTTTATGGTTGCCGGTCTTGGAGATGCCAGCATGGCGGCAGTCAATGTGGCAAATCAGGTGAACTTTGTGTACCTGGTTATTATGATAAGCCTGTCCGGGGCGGGCGGCATATACATGTCACAGTTTAGAGGAGCCAAGGATGAAGACGGTATGCAGCAGGCTTACCGTTTTAAAGCCCTTACTACCATGGGCATGTCTGCCCTGTATTTTGCGCTTTGCCAAAGCATGCCTGAAGCACTTATAGCCATGATGACCCATGGAAATGCGGCCCAGGCCGAAATAGTTGCTGGCGGCGCTCAATATCTCAAAATTGTATCATGGCTGTTTATACCTATGGGGCTGTCCCAGTCCATAGGCACAGCCTTCAGGGAAATAGGCAAACCCGGAGTGCCGCTTGCCATATCTGTAGCCGCAACCCTAGTAAACACTTTTTTTAACTGGATACTCATATACGGAAACTTTGGCGCTCCCAGGCTAGAAATTGCCGGGGCAGCCATTGCCACCGATATTGCCAGGGCTGTGGAGGTCGTTTGCTTCATTATCTATGCCAGGGCTGCCAAAGCGCCCTTCTTTGTTCCACTGACCAGGCTGTTTAAAGTAAAGTGGCGGCTTTTTAAGGAAATACTTGGCAAATCCAGCCTTATGCTGCTGTCGGAAACAAGCTGGGTCATTTCAGAAACAGTCACCACCGCTCTGTATAACGGAAGAGGCGGAGCAGAGGTTGTGGCTGGCATGTCTGCCGGCTGGGCAGTAGCCAATATATTTTTTCTAGTGTTTACCGGGATACATGTTTCCACTGGGGTAGTGGTAGGGGGCCTTTTGGGGGCTAATAAATTGCCGGAAGCCAGGGTAAAAGCCCGCTGGGTTATAAGCGGCTCTGTTGTTGGCGGTACTGCAGTTGCGCTGCTTCAGTCATTAAGCATTCTGGCTGTACCCGTTGTTTTCATGAACCTGAGCTTAGACGCCATAAAGGTTACAGGCGGCCTTCTGCTGGTGATATCAGCCTATCTGCCTTTATGGAGCCTTCTTAATGCACAATTTGCGGTATCCCGCTCTGGCGGAGATACCCTGATGGGTGTGGTGGTGGATGTAGGAGTTACCTATTTCTTGTTCATACCCGGAGCTTTTGCCTTGGCTATACTTACTCCTATAGGGCCTGTTGCTATGTACGGCATAATCAAGCTGACCGACTTTATAAAATGGTATGTGGCACAGCGCTGGCTAAAAAAAGAGCGCTGGCTTAAAAACCTGGCGCAGCCCAAAGTACTGTAGCTGCAAAGAAGCAAAAATCAGAAATAAAGCGCCAGTTTTACACCTGCGTGCAAGCTGTCTTTTATTTTTGTATTGTTTTTTATATTGCCCGGCAAAAAGCTATTGACAGTATTTTGGCTTTAATACATACTCCTCGAGCTGCCAACCCGGGTGCCGTGGCACCTGCAAAGGGTTGCAGACGCCGGACGAGTTTTCGTTACGGTGAAGCGGGGTTCCACGACCCCGGGCACAGGGTTTTCGGGCACGCCCGCCAGGGTACGGCTTGTTGAATGCCTGGGTAAGCGATCTTTGGAGGATACATGAAAGACAGAATCCGTGTAAGACTCAGGGGTTTTGACGTCCGCCTTATAGACGAAAGCGCAAAATCCATTGTAGCTACAGTGCAAAGAGCTGGTGCCAAGGTTTCAGGGCCCATACCTCTTCCCACTAAAATCAGCAAGTACACCGTGCTTCGCTCGCCCCATGTCAATAAAAAGGCAAGGGAACAGTTCGAGATGCGAACACATAAACGGCTGATAGATATCCTTAGCCCCACACCGGATGTTATGGATGCATTAATGAAGCTCGAATTGCCCGCCGGGGTGGATGTCGAGATAAAGCAGTAAATGGACGGTTTCGTACCGTACTGTTCAACGCTTAGGAGCAATCAATGATTGGATTGATCGGAAAAAAAGTTGGAATGACCCAGGTTTTTGACAGCACCGGAAAGCTTGTTCCGGTTACGGTTATTGCTGTTGCCAACAACAAGGTTGTTTCCAAAAAGAAGACCGAGACTGACGGCTATAATGCTGTGGTTATAGGTTACAAGGACATGAAAAAATCTCATGTTACAAAACCCTACGCGGGCCAGTTCCCCGAAGGCATGACTCCCACCAAAATTCTGCATGAGCTGCGTGATTTTTCTGCGGAAGTTGAGCCTGGAGCCGAGTTGGGGGTGTCGCTTTTTGAAGGCACCCGCTTTGTGGATGTGACGGCTGTAAGCAAAGGCAAGGGGTTCCAGGGTGTTATTAAACGCTGGAATTTTGGCGGCGGCAGAAAAACCCACGGCTCAAAATTTCACAGAGAGCCAGGTTCGACAGGCCAGAACACCTACCCGCACAAAACCTTTAAAAACAAGAAAATGCCGGGTCATATGGGTAACGAACGCGTAACCGTGCAAAACCTGAAGCTTGTAAAAGTGGATGCGGAAAACGGTTTTATGCTGGTTCGCGGAGCTGTTCCGGGTCCGCGAGATTCTGTTGTGGTCGTACGCTCGGCCGTCAAGAAAGCTAGATGAGGATAGACTGATATGGAAGGCAAAGTCTTTTCCGTAAGCGGCCAGGAATTACGGACCATTGACATGTCAGACAACGTTTTTGGCTTGCCCATAAACGAAGACGTTATCTGGTATGCTGTTAACAATGAGCTGGCCAATGCCAGGGTAGGCACTGCGGACACCAAAACCCGTAAAGAGGTGCATGGCACCGGCAGGAGGCCCTACGCCCAGAAAGGCACTGGCAGGGCAAGGCATGGAGACGTTAAATCCCCCATTTTTGTGGGCGGCGGCACCATTTTTGGGCCCCATCCAAGGGATTATTCATACTCCATAAACAAAAAAGCAAAACGCCTCGCAATGAAGAGTATTCTGAGTCTTAAGGCCCAGAACAATTCCATGAAAATTGTAGAGGACTTTAGCGTGGAAAGTGCCAAGACCAGGGATATTTCCGCCATTCTTGACAAGCTGCTGCCTTCAGGCAAAAGGGAGCGCACTGTTGTCATTCTAAAAGATGATGACAGCTTGATCAAAAGGGCAGGAAGAAATATTCCATGGCTTCACTTTTTGACTTTTAACCGTCTAAGGGCTCACGACCTCTTTTACGGAAGAAACGTAATAGTTATGGAGTCTGCTGTAAGCGGGCTTAACGACTTTTACGGTGAAGAGTAAGGTAGCTTGTAATGCAGTACGAAAGCATACTTATAGAACCTGTCCTTAGCGAAAAGACCAATCTTTTGCGCGAAGAAGGAAAATACGTCTTCCGTGTTGACCATAGGTCCAATAAAACCCAGGTCATGGAGGCGGTCAGAAGGCTTTTTAATGTGCATCCTGTTTCATGCACAATTATCAATGTAAAAGGTAAGCCCAAAAGGCTTCGCTACCGCTCGGGTTATACTTCGTCCTGGAAGAAAGCCGTTGTTAGTCTTGCCAAAGGCGAGACAATCAAGGTTTTCGAGGGCGTGTGAGCGGAATAGGGGAAAATTATGGCTATTAAAACATTCAGGCCGACAACCCCGGGACTCAGGCACAGGGTGCAGGTTGTAAACGACGCCCTTAGCGTGGGTAACGAACCCCTCAAGAGTCTTACCAGCGGTAAGAAGCAGAAAGCCGGCCGTGCATCCAACGGCAGAATTTCTATGAGGCACAGGGGTGGCGGCCATAAACGCAAGTACAGGGAAATAGACTGGAAGCGGGACAAGTTCGGAGTTCCGGGCAAGGTTGCAAGCATAGAGTATGACCCCAACAGGTCTGCCAATATTGCCCTTGTAAACTATGTTGATGGAGAAAAGCGATACATTATTGCACCCCAGGGTTTGCTTGTAGGCCAGTCTGTCATGAGCGGACCCGATGCTTCCATCAACGTGGGCAACGCTATGCCGCTGGAAAGCATCCCGGTAGGGTTTACTGTTCACAATGTGGAGCTGACTCTTGGCAAAGGCGGACAGATTGCCCGCTCTGCAGGCTCTGGCGCCCTTATAGTAGGCAGTGATGGGGACTATATTACTTTGAAGCTTCCTTCCAACGAGCTGCGCCTGGTTTTCAAAAAATGCATGGCAACTATTGGCACAGTGGGCAACGAAGATCACATGAATCAGCGTTTTGGCAAGGCCGGCCGCATTCGCTGGCTAGGCAAGAGGCCAAAGGTCAGAGGCGTTGCCATGAACCCGGTGGATCACCCCCATGGCGGAGGTGAGGGCCGTGGAAAAGGTTACAAGCAGCCTGTTACCCCTTGGGGACAGCCTTGTAAGGGTTACAAGACGCGCGATCCCCATAAGCCGTCCAGTCGCTTCATTGTGAAGCGCCGCAAGTGAAAAGGATAGGAGCAAACCGTGTCCAGGTCAGTTAAGAAGGGCCCGTTCATAGAAAAAAGCCTTTACAAGAAAATTCTTGAGGCTTCAAAAACGGGCGACAAAAGGGTTTTAAAAACCTATTCCCGCTGCTCCACCATAATTCCCGAGATGGTAGGCCTTACCTTGTCTGTTTACAATGGCAAGAGCTGGATTCCTGTATACATTACAGAAAACCTTGTAGGGCATAAGCTGGGAGAATTTTCTCCTACCCGTATTTTCAGGAGTCATGCAGGCTCTGATAAAAAAGCGGACAGGAAATAGGTGAAGTATGGCAGCTAATACAGTTTACAAGGCAAATGCCAGATATTTGATGGGTTCTCCGTCCAAGGTTCGGCCCGTTGCCGATTTGGTCAGGAACAAGCCCTACACAGAAGCTTTGGCAATTCTAGATCATCTGCCCAACAAGGGTGCCGGGTTGATCAAAAAGGTGCTTGTTTCAGCAGCATCCAATGCCCTAAACAAAAACCGGAAACTTGCAGAAGACATGCTCTATGTCAAGGAAGTTCAGGTTAACGACGGGCCCAGATTGCGCCGGGTATGGTTCAGGGCTCGCGGAAGGGCCGATATGCTTGTAAAACAAATGTGCCATATTTCTGTGGCCGTTGACGAAATAGCAAGGGCGGAGGCGTAAAGTGGGACAAAAGGTTAATCCCATCGGTCTCAGGATCGGCATAAATAAGGATTGGAAGTCCCGCTGGTATGTAGACCCCAGAGACTATGCAAAAACACTGCATGAAGATCTTAAGCTCAGGAAAAATCTTCATGAATTGCCTGAGGCAAAAAACGCTGATATCTCGGAAATCGAGATAATAAGGCATCCGCAAAGGGTTACGGTGGTAATTCACACAGCCAAACCCGGAGTTCTAATAGGACAAAAGGGTGCCAACATAGAGAGGATTGGGCTTGAGCTTCAGAAATCTGTTTCTAAAAAGATTAATCTGAAGATCAAGGAGGTCAAAAAGGTAGAAACCAACGCACAGATAGTGGCACAGAATATTTGCAGGCAGCTTGAGGGCAGGGGTTCTTTCCGAAGGACTATGAAAACTGCTGTAAGCACTGCAATGAGGGGCGGAGCCCAGGGCTGCAAGGTGCGCATGTCTGGCCGTCTTGGCGGCGCGGACATGAGCCGTACCGAAGAATACAAAGAGGGCAGGGTCCCGCTACATACTCTCAGGGCCGACATAGACTACGGCTTCTGGGAAGCATTTACGAGTTATGGCAAAATTGGTGTAAAAGTTTGGATATGCAAGAGCGACAACACTGTCAGCGCTGACAAAAAGGATGATGCCGGTCTTATGCCGGGCAGGCCCCGCAGAGAGTACGGCAGCAGGCCTGAAAGAAGCAGCGAACGGCATGGTCAGGACAGGGCTCCAAGAGGGCCCAGATCCGGCAGCAGTAGCTCAAGAGGTCCAAGAGAGGCTAGGAGCTAGGTATGCTTTCACCTAAAAGAGTAAAACACCGCAAAGTGCAGCGCGGACGTGTAAAGGGCGAAGCACATAGCGGCAATGCAATATCCTTTGGAGAATACGGGCTTGTTTGCCAGGAACCCATGTGGATAACCAACCGGCAGCTTGAAGCAGCCCGCGTTGCATTGAACAGGTCCATAAAAAGGGGCGGCAAGCTGTGGATAAGGATTTTTCCGGACAAACCATTCTGCAAAAAGCCTCTGGAAGTCCGCATGGGCAAAGGCAAGGGCGGCCCTGAGTACTGGGTTGCCGTGGTAAGGCCCGGAACCGTCATGTTTGAACTGGCTGGAGTTCCAAGAGAAACCGCCGCCGAGGCCATGCGCCTTGCAGGATCTAAGCTTCCAATTAAAACGAAGTTCATAGCCCGCGCCGATATGGAAATGGAGTGAGCCAATGAAAAATTCGTTCAAGGAACTTAAGCTGGAAGAACTTGTAGCCAAGCGTGAAGAGCTGGGAAAAAAATACTTTGACCTTCGCTTTCAGATGGTAATAGGTCATGTGGACAATCCGCTAAAAAAGCGCGAGCTCCGCAGGCAAATAGCCAGGCTAAATACGCTTATAAGCCAAAAAGAGGCTGGTGCCGCAGGCACTGCCAAAGCCTGATGGAGGACAAGTAAATGGAAGATAAAGTCGAAAGAAAAAGGCCGGTCCTTCAGGGCATTGTAGTTAGTGACAAAATGGACAAAACCATAGTTGTCGAAATTTTGATGAGGAAGCTTCATCCTCTTTATAAAAAGTACTTGACCAGAAGCAAAAAGGTTAAGGCCCATGACGAGAACAATGAAGCCAAATCCGGTGATACTGTACGCATTGTTGAAACAAGGCCCTTGTCAAGGGAAAAAAGATGGCGCTTGGCTGGCATAGTCGAGCGGGCAAAATAGAAACCGGAGAGAATCGGAATGATACAGGTTGAATCAAGGCTTAATGTGGCCGACAACTCCGGCGCCAAAATTGTGCAGTGCATAAAGGTTCTAGGTGGATCCAAAAGGCGCTACGCATCTATTGGCGATATTATTGTTGTCGCTGTTAAGACTACATTGCCAAATTCGGCAATTAAAAAGGGTTCCGTAGAACGGGCTGTCATAGTCAGGGTACACAAAGAGTACCGCAGGCCTGACGGAACCTACATCAGGTTTGATGACAATGCCTGCGTCATCATTGACGCTAACAAAAACCCCAAGGGCAAACGTATTTTCGGGCCTGTCGCTAGGGAATTGCGCGACAAGGACTACATGAAAATAGTGTCGCTTGCCCCTGAGGTCCTCTAAGGAGAGGGCGATGACGCAAGACAAGGTAAAGACAAAGCTTAGAAAAGATGATCTTGTCAGGATAATTTCCGGCAAGGAACGCGGAAAACAGGGAAAAATTGTCAAGATAGACATAGTTAAGGGCAGGGCCATCATTCACGGGCTCAACATGGTAAAAAAGGCCATGAAAAAGAGATCCCAGAATGACAGGGGCGGTATTGTAGAAATAGAAGCCCCTATCAGGCTTAACAACATGATGATAGTCTGCAAAAAATGCGGCCCAACCCGGATATCTTACAAGCTGGAAGGCGACGCCAAAAAACGCGTTTGCCGCAAATGCGGGGAGGCATTCTGATGGCAGCCAAGCAGAAAACTGCAAAAGAGATAAAGGTAAATGTACCCAGGCTCAAGAAAATATACGCAGAAAAAATAGCCCCCGAACTGATAGGCGAATTCGGATACACATCCAGTATGCAGGTTCCAAGGCTTGTAAAGATGATTGTTTCCATGGGTGTGGGCGAGGCCAGGGAGAATAAAAAGCTTCTGGATGCTGCTGTTACGGATATAGGTATTATAACAGGGCAGAAGGCTGTAAAGACCAAGGCCAAAAAATCCATTGCCACCTTCAAATTGAGAGAAGGCCAGGAAATTGGTTGCAGGGTTACGCTCAGGGGCGCCCAGATGTGGGAATTTCTGGACAGGCTTGTAAATGTTGCCCTGCCTCGTGTAAAGGACTTCAGGGGAGTCAATCCCAATGCATTTGATGGTCATGGCAATTATTCCATGGGTATTACCGAACAGATCATTTTTCCGGAAATTGACTATGACAAGATTGAAAAGGTGATGGGCATGAATGTGGCCATCGTAACCAGTGCCAGAACGGACAAGGAAGCCAAAAGCCTGCTTGCCAAACTGGGCATGCCTTTCAGGAAGTAGGAGAGTATTTTAATGGCGAGAAAAGCTATGATACTTAAGGCGCTTGAAAAGCCAAAGTATATGACCAGGCGTGTCAATCGCTGCAAAATATGCGGGCGGCCCCGAGGCTATTTAAGGAAGTTCGACATGTGCCGAATTTGCTTCCGGAAGCTGGCAAACGAAGGCCTCATCCCGGGCGTTACAAAATCGAGTTGGTAGGAGGAGAGGAATGAGCGTTTCTGACCCCATCTCCGATATGTTGACCAAGGTTCGCAATGCAAGCATGGCTCGACATGAAAAGGTAGACATACCTACATCCAGGCTTAAGCTTGAGATTGTAAAAATTCTTAAAACCGAAGGTTTTATTAAAAACTTCAAGAAGCTCGTACAGGACAATCAGAATTATATCCGGATTTTCCTAAAGTATGATGAAGAAAACGAACCCATCCTTCATGGGCTGGAAAAAGTTTCCAAACCTGGAAGAAGGGTATACACCGGCTATAAGGGTTTGCCCAGGGTGCACAACGGATATGGAACACTGATTGTTTCCACCTCCGAAGGTGTTACAACCGGCAAAAAAGCTGCTGAAAAAAAGGTCGGTGGCGAGCTTATCTGCACCGTTTGGTAAAAGAAGGGAAGCGCCATGTCTAGGATAGGCTATAAGCCAATAACGGTACCTAAAGGCGTTACTGTCGCCGTGCATGGTAAGAAGGTTAATGTGGAAGGCCCAAAGGGCAAACTGTCGCAGGACCTGGCCACGGATCTTGTTACTTTTGACATAAAAGACGGCATCATAAACGTCAGCAGGTCCAATGAAGAAAAGCAGACCAAGGCTTTTCATGGCCTTTATCGTAATTTGATAAATAATATGGTTGTTGGTGTTACCGAGGGCTTTAAAAAAGTTCTCATAATCAATGGAGTGGGCTTTAAGGCAGATATCCAGGGAAAACTGCTTATCTTAAGCCTTGGGTATTCCAGTGATATATATGTGGGCATACCTGAAGGTATCAGCGCCACCATAGAAGCCAATAACCAGAAAATAGTGTTGTCAGGCACTGACAAGCAGCTGGTAGGCCAATTTGCCAGTGAAATTCGCAGGCTGCGTAAACCTGAACCATATAAAGGCAAAGGTATCCGCTATGAGACCGAGACCATTCGCAAGAAGGTCGGTAAAACAGGCGTTAAATAAGGGACGGCCATGAGTACTAAAGAACTTTCAGAGAAAAACAGGCGAATGGCAGCAAGAAAGCTGCATATTCGCAAAAGAATAAGTGGTACTGCCATAAGGCCAAGGCTGGCAGTTTTTAAATCCAACAAGTATCTGTATGTACAAGCTATAGACGATGAGGCCGGTGTAACCCTGGCTTCTGCCAGCACGCTTGAACAGGCTCTCAAGGGCACCAAAGCCACAATAGAGGGTGGTGCAAAGCTGGGAGAGCTTATAGGAGCCCGTCTTGGAGAAAAGAAAATAGAAGCTGTTCTTTTTGACAGAAGTGGTTATCGCTATCATGGCGTAGTCAAGGCTATAGCTGACGGAACCCGCAAAGCCGGGATCAAATTCTAGGGGGCGTTCGTGGATAAAAGAGACAGGGATGACAAATCCCGCGATATCTACGTTGAAAAGCTTGTCAAGTTAAACCGGACGGCCAAAGTGGTTAAGGGCGGCCGCAGGTTCTCCTTTTCGGCTTTGACTGTAGTCGGTGACAAGGCAGGTAATGTGGGCTATGGATTTGGAAAAGCCAACGATGTTACAGAAGCCATCAGAAAGAGTATAGACAAGGCAAAAAGAAACATGGTCAAGCTTTCCATCAAAAATGGAACCATACCCCATGATATAATAGGTTATTACAAAGCATCCAAAGTAATAATGATGCCTGCTTTCCCCGGCTCCGGAATTATTGCCGGCGGAGCTGTGCGTGCCATCATGGAAGCCGGCGGCATAACGGACGTTCAGGCCAAATGTATTGGTTCCAGGACTGCCATAAATGTGGTAAAGGCAACTTTTTCCGGGCTTGGCAACATAATGGATGCAAAGGCAGTTGCGCATAACAGGGGCAAGGCCATTATGGATATGTGGGGTTGATTATGGCTGAAATGATAGAAATAAAGCTTAAAAGAAGCACTATCGGCAGAAAGCCGGACCAGAGGGCAACAGTACGTTCATTGGGCCTTGGAAAAATAAATTCCACTGTTGTCCAGGAAGCAAGCCCTTCCATTTTGGGTATGGTAGAAAAAGTAAGGCATTTGGTAGAAGTAAAACCCCATGCCACGGCCAAGGAGTAATTTAAATGAGCGACTTTAATCTATACCGGCCAGAAGGAGCCTCCCGCCCCAAGAAAATTGTAGGGCGTGGCCGTGGTTCCGGCATGGGGGGAACCGCGGGCAAAGGCCACAAGGGCCAGCAGTCCAGGTCGGGAGCGCAGATATACCCTGGTTTTGAAGGCGGTCAGATGCCTTTGTACAGGCGACTGGCCATACGCGGTTTTAACAACAAGCGTTTCAGGGTGGATTTTCAGATTGTAAACCTGTTTGACATTGAATCCAGTTTTGAAGCCGGCGAAATAGTTGATGTTGTATCGCTGATGGCTAAAGGCCTTGCAAAAAAGGCTCAAAAACCGGTTAAAATTCTTGGAGATGGCAAAATAAGCAAAGCTCTTACCTTCATGGTAGACAAGGTTTCGGCATCTGCCAGGGCAAAAATTGAAGCTGCCGGCGGAAAAATCGAAACTCCCTGATTACTGAAAAATCAAGAAAGAAGGCAGTAGCCAATGGCAGATCGGAAGAGC
>JAKPMS010000028.1 GCA_029548805.1 Spirochaetota bacterium
CGGGCCACAGAAGTTCAGCTTCCGCCAAGGCTGTAAGATTGGCAGGATTGTGCAGGGGGGCAAGTTCAATATTGTCTTCCAGGGCCTTTATGACTTCCGGCGTAATCCTGACAGAAGAGGCAAAGCTTTCTCCGCCATGCACTACCCGGTGGCCAATGGCGTCTACATCCGAAAGCTTTTTTAAAATGCCTTTCTCTGGGTTTACAAGGGCCTGGGCCAGTCTTTCCATGGCATGCCTGTGATCCGGCATGGCTTCTTCAAGCTCTATGGTACCAAGGGATGAACTTTGCTTCAGGATAGCAGATGCTTCACCTATGCGTTCAATAAGTCCTTTCCCCAAACTGTGCCGTTCCGGCATTCTGAATACTTCATACTTAAGGGAAGAACTGCCGCTGTTAATTACAATTATTGTTTTTGCTGATGCCTGAGACATAAAACACCCTTCCTTTTGCCAAAATTTGGCAATTTATAAATTATTCCGACAATTGATAATAAGGCTGAATTTTAAAATTTGCAATTCCTATTTCATATTTCAAAATAAATGACTATAGGCTTGACTGCCTGCAAAATTGCTGGCTATTTTAAGCCAGAGGTAAAAAAATGCATGAAAGAATACAAGGAAACACTTATCTTAGCCCGGAAAAAACCAAAACCTGCCTTAGAGAACACTTGCTCTTAAAGTCCCGTTGGAGTCCTTACAGCCAATTTTTTGGCGTAATGTTCAGGTACAGGGCTTTGGCTGTAAATGGTACATATAACGACGAAGCTTGGTCAGACAGCTCCCTGGAGGTATTGCGCAGGCTTGAGCTTTGCGGAGCCAAGTTCAATATTAGCGGCATGGATTATTTAAGAAAGCATGAAGGCCCTGTTGTTTTTGCAGCCAACCACATGAGCACTTTTGAAACTGTAGTTCTGCCGGGCCTTATAAACCCAATAAAACCATGCACCTTTGTTGTTAAAGAAAAGCTGATGACCGGCTTTATATGGGGGCCCGTAATGCGCTCCAGGGACCCTATAGCTGTAACAAGAAAGGACCCTCGAGCAGACCTGGATGCAGTGCTGGACGGGGGAGCGGAGCGCATAAACAAAGGACGCTCTATTATCATTTTTCCGCAAGGAACCAGAACAGACAAGTTTTCCAGAAACGGATTTAACAGCCTTGGTGCAAAGCTGGCTGCAAGAGCTGGGGTAGCGCTTATTCCCATAGCCCTTAAAACTGACTATTGGGGCAATTCTCCCGTATTCAGGGGCTTTGGACCGGTTCACAGGGACAGAGAGGTTATGATCGAATTTGGCGCTCCAATAGAAGTGGGCAGCAAAAGCAAAACAGCCCATGAAGCATGCCTGGACTTTATAGAAGGCAGGCTAAAAAGCTGGGGTGCTGCCATGGCGGATGCATAATAATACATAAAAATTTCATTGGATTCACCAAATAACGCATTTTTATTACATTCATATTTGAAAACATAGAAAGAGCGCAATATATTAAAAGAGTATTGCGCTTGAATTTTTTTATGCTGTTCTTATTTCAAACATGGCGCAAAACCAGATATAGGAGGAACAGATGCGTATAAAAAACTTGTTTATATTATTTTATGTATTAGGGTTTATGCTTTCTTGCCAGGGGGCGCTTAATGTAAATAAAGAAAGCATGGTTTATTTAAGGCTTGGTTCTTCCAGAGCTTATACGGACCCTATTCTTGAGCCTTCTACCAGCGACTTTTCTACCTGGCCTTTTGGCAAAGGAATGTTGCCGGTTTTTTCCAATATTAATGTGACAGTCTCCGGACCCGGGATGGTAAACCAAAACACTTTCTACAATGGCGGCAGTGACATAATAGTAGTTCCGGTACCGTTTGGAACTGGCAGAAAAATTTACGTTTCTGCCGAAGCGGACTGGGCTGCAACAGGAGCTTTGTATAATAACACAGAAAAACTGAACACTTTGGCTGTTTCTTATTCCGGGTCGCAGCTAATTCCACTGGTTTCTTCTGACTCTAAAATAAGTATTTCTATACCTTTATACCTGGAAAAAACAAAAATTTTAATACCAAAATCTGAAACTTCTAACTCGTTTTTGTATTATGCAGACAATTTTGCTTCCACACAACCAAGTACAGAATACAAAAACATCCAGAACTCGTCCAATTTTGTATTTGATGCTTTTGGCAGGCTTTTTGTTTCTTATGAAAACAAAATTTATGTTTACTCCAAGCTTGCTAATGTGTTGGGAGTATTGCAATTGGCTTCCGGTTATACAGTCAGAGCTATGGCTTATGAGCAAAAAAAGCAAAGGCTGTATTTTATATATGAAGACCAGTATTATACTAAAGAATTGGGCCTTTTTGACTTGACAGAAGAAGACAACTATAACTTTCATGACATTTATGTGGACACATCAGTAATAAACATAACGCCCAACTCTATAGCTG
>JAKPMS010000032.1 GCA_029548805.1 Spirochaetota bacterium
CCGCGCAACTGTTCGCTAAGCGCATGGACTATGGTTAGCCCGAGTCCGGATTTTTGCTCATACGGCATACCGCTGCCGTAATCCCTTAGCGTCAATACAGCATCCTGCCCTAGCAGCTTGAAGCTGATATCCAGTTGCCCCTTGGTATCTTTGCCGTATGCATGGCTGAATGCATTGTCAACAAGTTCATGGAACAATAAGCCAAAGGTAGCTGCTGTATCCATGGACAGGGGTATCTCATCGCAATCTATCAGGGCTTCATGATGAATGGCTTTATTATTCTTGTCATAAGCCTGGGAAACCAGTTGTGACAAATAGTCTTTTGCGTCAATTCTAAGGCTGTCGTGTTTATCCGTATTTACGAGATAGGCAGCTGACACAGCTGCAATACGGGCTTGTAGCCTGCACAATGCAAGCTGGCCTTCCGGAGACTCCATGCCTTTTTGAATGGATACTAGGCTGTCCAGAAACTGGAAATTGTTTTTTACCCTGTGATGCAGTTCTTTTAACAGTATTTCCCTGTCTTCAAGCGTGTTTTTTAGCTGGCTTTCATAGTTTTTACGCTCGGTAATATCCCTTATAAAAGCCTGAAACATAATTTCTGATCCAAATGCTATTTTTGATACCCTTACGCTCGAATTAAAAACCGCCCCGGAGCCCTTTTTAAAAAGCCATTCAAAATCAAAAAGAAGGCCTTTAAGCACCTTTTCCCTGATAATAATTGACGCTTCTGTACTAAGCCTTCCGTCCGGCTGCATTAATGCCGCAAGTTTGGTAAGGCTGCTTCCTACTATGCTTTCTTTTGGTAATTCCAAAAGCTTACTGAAGGCTTCATTGCATTCCGTAATGACAAAGTTTTGGTCTGCAAGCACTATTCCGTCTATGGCTGATTCAAAAAGCAAAGAATAATGCAATTCTTTTTCTAAAAGTTCTTTTTCCTTTACAGCAACTTTTTCTGTAAGCTGGTTTTCGGCATCCAAAAGTGCAATACGCTTAATTTCACCAACATAAAGATGGTTGGCTATTACAAATGATACTGCCAAGAGCAGGAACCCGCTTATGCTGGCTATTATTCTTGGAATGTATACGCTTTTATGGTCATTAAGAAGGGCTTTTCGCGGTTCGTCTACAATGATCGTAAGTTCTGCATTAGCCAGGTGGAAAGAACTGGCTGTTGTTAAAATATCTTTTTCATCTGCAAAAGCCGGGTTATTGCCATGTTCAGAATTCCATAATATACGGCCATTGCTAAAAAGCAGCATGGCCCTCCGCTCAAGCCCCTTGTGCAAAGGCTCCAAATACTTGTTTATGGCCATATCCATGTTGATTGCTGTTCCAAGCATTCCGGCCATTTTGTTGTTGTTGTATACTGAAAAGAAAACAATTATAAAAACAGCAGGAATGTCATGCCCGCCATCCAGAACCAAGGCTGTTCCCGGTGCCGGAGCATTATTCCAAAATCTTACAGCGGCTGCATCAAGCTTGGGAATAACAAATTCCAAATCAGGTCGGGCTTTTATCAAAGACGCATGGCCGGCTTGGTCATAATAGGCATATACCATGGATTCATCATAAGATACGAATTCGGTTTCCAGCAGATTCAAGATGGATTCATTGCTTCTTTTTCCCTGTACATATTCCAAAAAGGAATGGGTAGCAAGAATGCGGTTTTCTTCTATGAGCCTTGAGAAGCTTTCTTCCATGGCATTTCTGGCCAGCTCTACCTGAAGCAGCCTGTTGCGTTCCGCAAGTTCCAGTTGATGGCTTATGGAAATTTTGTCTGCATAAATCCATAAAAATCCTATACCCAAAGCTATTGTAGCTGCAATAATGATATAAGTAGAACGAGATTTATGCTTTTTTAGCCATTTCATTGAATAAGAATAAGCAGTATTGATTATTTATTCAAGTTTTAGTTTCTCAAAGCTTAACTAGTTCTTCGAACCTTTGAGACAATTGTTTTTTGTACTGTATATAGTATGAACAGAATAGTTATATACTCTATATGGTATCGTTTTTGGCAAAACGGGCTTTACCTCAAAGGTTCGAAGAACTAAATATAATTTTAAAAACCACTAAATTTTGGGGAAGCATCTATGATTTTACATACCACCAAGATTCGAGGATCTAAGCGTCGAATTATCATAAACAGAATCAAGTTACTTTTTCTACCGTAACCTTTATACCGTGCATGACAGCAGAAAAGGATGGCCCGGAACCATAAGTAAGGCTTAACTGGTTCACTGCCCCAAAGCTTCCGGTTTTGGGGCCATCTTCATCCAAGTCTGCCCAAACTCCTTCGTGGATGCATACTACCCCTTGAATTATGTCCGTACTCAAGGATAGGCGGGCAGCAAGAGAACCTGTGTTGTTTTTGACTATAACCATATCCTTATCCAACAGCTGCAAAGCTTTTGCATCGGAAGGATGCATGGTCAGTTCTCCAAAGTCCGGGCGCTTCTCAGGGCTTTTGTCATTTTGAGAACTGCAAGACCAGCTTGCTCCTCCACCGTTCTGGGAATGAGTCCGGTATATGGTTTTTGGGCTGACAAGATAAAATGGAAAAGCGGATTCTTCCCTTACATCTGTCCAAGCAGGCAATTCACTGCCACCAGTGTTCTTGGCATAGGAGCTGCTAAAAACTTCCACTTTTCCCGATGGCGTGGAAAGCGGGTTTTCTTGAGGTGCCTTTGCAAAGCTGCTAAAGCCGCTAGCTGGGCGTCTTTTTCCAAAATAGATGCCTGTTGCCTTGAAGCAGTCCTTGTCTTTTATTTCTGAGCTGTTTATAAAGCTTTCTATCCAGGCTTCTTCGCTTTTGCCTTCGGAAAAAGCTGAACCATGCCCAAGCCTTTCGCAGAGCTCGGAGAAAATACTGTAGTCGCTTCTTGCCATGCCTCTAGGCGGCAAAACGGGGGCTTTGTAAAGAACATAATTGCCAGCCCATGGTATGCCTATGTCGCCTTTTTCCAGCGGGGACAAAACTGGCAGCACCACATCGCACATTTTAGCTGTTGGTGTAAGGAACAAGTCGTGGCATACGGAAAATTCCAGGGCTTTTAGGGCCCTGAATGATTTGTTTATGTCCGCCCCCTGGCCAAGAGCGTTAAAGCCGGCTATATAGGCAGCCTTTATGGGTACAGACGGCGTTTCTTTGTAATGGCTTTTTTCTGTACCAGCCAGGATGGCATCGGGCCAGCGCAGTATGGGATAGCTGATGGCCGGGCCTTTAACTGTCCATGCCGGCAGGCTGCCGATTTTTGGTCCCGGAAGGCGGCTGTTTATAGAGCCGCTTGAGCCGCCCATAAGTCCAAAATTACCGCTGGCTATCTGAAGGGCCACAGTCATTCTGAAACTGTCTTCTCCGTTTTGGACACGCTGTATGGAATAGCCCGGTATAAGCATAACGGGTTTGTTTTCTGCATACTTTTTGGCAAAAGCCTTTATTGTTTCTGCCGGCACTCCGCAGCGTTTTTCTGCCCAGGCCGGGGAGCGCTCAATTCCGTCTGCCTGTCCGCATACATATGCTTCCAGCTCTTCCATGCCATGGGCAAGGCGAATGGCTCGCTTCCTGTCCACCTTGCCGTTTCTGAAGAATTCATAAAGTACTGCCAGCATCATGGCCAGATCTGTGCCGGGTCTTATGCCTATCCATTCTGCCCCAAGGGTTTTTATGCTCCTGGATCTGCGCGGGTCTATGCAAATTACTGGGATGCCATTCCGGTTTGCCCTGGCCACTTCGGTTCCCAACTCTGCTCCTAGTCTGGCTTCCAGAATATTGGCTCCCCAAAGAACAATAAGCTTTGAATGCCTGACGCTGGCAGCATCCCAACCGGAATAAGCGGCTTCTTTTCCGAACAAATAGGGCAAAACAAAAGCGGCAGCGCCATTGGAGTAATTGCTGCCCAGCTTGCTGCAGCCGCCTACAGAATAAAGAAATCTTTGCAGCAAAGCCTGGCTGTCATGGAGGGCTCCGGTGGATCCGGAGCTGCCCATGGCAAGAACGGCTTCATGTCCGTTTTTGGCCTGAATTTCACTGATTCTTTGGGCTATTAGTGAAAGAGCTTCTTCCCATCCGGCTTCCTTGTACTGACCCGAACCTTTAGGGCCGCTGGCTATAAGCGGTTTTGTAAGTCTGTCAGCAGCATAATGGGCCAGATGAAGGCTGTAGCCCCTGGGGCAAGGTTTTATGCCCTTACCCGCAGGATTTATGGACATACGCTTTACAACAGAATTTTCTAATACTGCAAGAAGCGGGCAGGCATCGCCTCCGCAATCCTTGCCGCAGAAGCAGGGCAGGCTTATTGTTTTTTCCTTATTCATCTTTACGAGTATTGAACTTTTTTTTGGCTTCTGGCAATACTGAGCTGCGATGAAAGAAAAACCTTTTGGAATTTCTGCCCTGGTACTTGCTGGCGGAATGGGTTGTCGCCTGCAAGGCAAAGACAAGCTTTTTTTGGACTACAAAGGTGAACGCCTTCTTGGAAGAATAGAAAGACAGCTTAAAGCGCATTTTTCAGATATACTTGCTGCCTGTAATCGTACCGAAGCTATGGATGGCCTTGGCTACAGGCTGGTAAAGGACGTTTTTCCTGGTATGGGGCCGCTGTCCGGGCTTTTAGCCGGCCTCAGATCTGCAAAAAACCAGTGGCTGTACCTGCTGGCTTGCGATATGCCATATTTTTCTTCCATTTGGCTAGAAGAACTAAGGCACAGGGCTGCCATAATTGAGGAAGAAGGCATGGATATAAAGGCTATAGCTGCCATGGACGGCTTGCAACATGAACCCTTTCATGCACTGTACCATGTATCCTTGGCCAGCATTATAGAAAAGCTCTTGTCAAGGCAAGAGATTTACAACAACAGCCTTGCGGGGCAAGTTGCGCGTGGCGTTAAAGGCAGCCTGAAAGTCGCCATAAAAGGTTCCATAAAGGGGGCGGGTTTGCAAAGCCTGGCCAAATACGCCAGCTTTGAGTTTTTGGATATGGATAAAAACTGTTCCTTGTATGAGGCAAAGCAAAAACTGTTTTTTGGTATTAATTATGTAAGCGATATGTAGTTCTACGAAGCTAATTGACTTTTTTGTTCTATACTTTGGCTAGTTCCTGGAACCTTTGAGACAATTGTTTTTTGTACTGCATATAGTATGAATGGAATGGCTATATACTCTATATGGTACCGATTTTGGCAAAACAGGCTTTATCTCAAAGGTTCCAGGAACTAAATAAGCGATATAGAAAAGCTTGAGCAATTGGGAGGATACTTTGATACTTCTGACCATATTTATTGGCATGATAATTACTTTGCATATGTCCATGAATGCCTATGCCGGCCATCTTGCGGGAAATACCAAAATGGCCAATCTTGTGTTTTGGGCTATGGGCTTGAGTACTTCCATAATAATAAGCTTTACCCAAAAGGATCCGGGTTTTATGAAGCGCGCCATGGGCATACCTCCATGGCTGTTTCTTGCGGGCGGAATAGGAGCAGCCATATCGCTTTTTACCAATTCAGCCATTCCCCTTATTGGTTCAGCCAATCTTACCATGCTGCTGCTAGCGGGACAGCTGGCTGCTTCTGTTGTGGTATCGCATTTTGGTATAATGGGTTCACCACTGGAGCCTGTAGCTTGGTATAAAATTGCCGGAGTTGCCTTGGCCGGCTTGGGAGCGGCACTTTCCATCTATGGAGGCAAGCTGTTTCCGCGCTGAAGTATTGACTGTGCCATATCCGAGCCTGTAATATCAGCCTGGTTGAACGCCGGGGTGGTGGAATAGGTAGACACAAGGGACTTAAAATCCCTTGCGCCGAAAGGTGCGTACGGGTTCAAAACCCGTCCCCGGTATTGTCGTCTGTTTTTTATAGTTCCCCGAAGATTAGTGGTAATAGCAGTATTAGCAAAACTCCTTCCCTATAGTGTATAGGCCTAAGCAGCTTCATACCATCTAAAGCTTTGTTTAGTTCTTCGAAGCTTAGTGGTAACTAAAATTTTGGCAAAAACCATACTCTGTATGGTATATACCCCGGCAAATTCATACAATATAGAGTATTGAACTAAAAAGCCACTAATTTTCGAGAAACTAGACTCATTTTACTGTCATCCTGAAAACTCCATCCCAATCAGCAGGCGGCGGGCTAGATTCAAAAACGGCAATACGCTTTAGAAATACAGCGCTAGCTTCATCGTTGAATTTTTTTTCACCCAGACTGAAATGCCTTTTTGCTTCTGCCCAATTTTGTTTTCTGTATGCTGCAAGCCCTGATTCAAAACCGTCTTTTATTTCCTCAAGTTTTGCAGCGCTTTTTTTTGTTTCTTGAAGTACTTCAAAAATGCGTACAGGAATGTTTTTGCCTTTGACAGCTATCATGTCTATTTCCCTGCACAAGAAATGATCTTTAACACGATCGTAAACAGTTTCGGAGATCAAGGATTTTGTGCCATAGGTTTTGTTGGCGCCTTCCAGCCTGGCGGCAAGGTTAACCGTATCGCCGATACTGGTAAAATCCATTCTGTCTCTCGCACCTACAGAGCCAAAAACTACCGGACCGCTGTTTATTCCCAGCCCTATTGATATGATGCTTCCCGCCATATTTCTTGCCTCTTCTTGTGCCTTTGCCATGGCGCTGCGAATAGCCATGCCTGCCTTGCACGCTCTCAGCTCTTTATCCGGACCATCAAATACGGCCATAAGTTCGTCGCCCACAAACTTGTCTATGTCTCCGCCATTTTCGATTACGGCCTCGGTCTGAAGATCAAGGTAATGGTTAAGCATACTTACCACATCTTCCGGAGACAGTCCTTCGCAGATAGTTGTAAAACCACGTATGTCCGTAAACAGAAAGGCCAAATTCTTTTGTTCTGTCATTGGAGTGGATCTTTCCGAGTGCTGCAAGGTAGAAGCAGATATATACGGTACAACTCCCCTGATTACGGTAGTCATGTTTCCTATTTCCATGGAAAGGCTCTTTATTTCGTCCCTGGTATCAACCCTGTCTTCATAGTGCAGCTTGTCTGCGGAAACTTTGCTTTGACCCCTGACCATGGACTGCAGCCTTGTGGCTATAGAATTGACACTCATGCCCAAATAAAGGATGGGCTGGCTTATGTTTCTTCCAAAAAAATAAGTAATAAAGATTGATATATATAAAAAAAGCAAAGAAATGACTATGGTTTTGACCATGGTACGATAAAACGGGCCATAAATTGTCTGCCTGTCATAAATGACGGAAACAAAGCCCAGGTTTACGCCCGAAAGGTTTACCGGAGCCCTGAATTCTATGGAATCGGAAGAATCAAGCATGACGGCTTTTTCACTGATCAAGGCGGCTGAGTCAGCATCCAGCACCTGGTTTTCCAGTGTCGGATTTGTTGAAACTCTAATAACATACTCAGCGCTTTTGGGGTCCCTTCTATAATACGATACACTGGTAAATGGAAAGGCTGCGTTTTCATTCTTTTTTGCTTCGATGCTCAGGTAGTCTTCCATTGCAATACGGTCGCTTATATTTGTCTTTATAATGCTGGCGGTCCTGTCTGCGAGGGCGCTGCCGGAATCCATTATGGCTCTTAAAAGAGTTTTTCCAAAGTCTGTCAAAAGTACTGATGCAAGAATTACAACAGTCAATAAAATAAGGCTTGTAAAGGCCAGTGTAAGGCGTTTTTGTATGCCGCTTTTTGTCAAATAACTCAAAAATTTGCTTTTGCTGTAATGCCCTTTGGTCAGCTGCTGCTTGTAAGCTATGTAGTCTTTGTAGCTGTCTTTTTTTTCGTTTAATGCAATTATCAACTGCCTGATGGATATTGCGTTGCAAACAATGGCCAAAGTGCCAAAAAGCCAGGTCCACCATGACCAAGTTTTAAAATAGTCGTTTCTGTCCGCAAAGATAAAAGCCAGTGCAGTTGGTATCAGAATAATGGCAGCGGAAGACAGAATTTGTGCAATAATGGACAACAATTTTTGAAATTCAGGCGACAAAGTCAATTTATTTTGAATAAAAAACCGGGCAGCCAGCCACAAAAAGCTTGCAAAGCAAAAAATGCCAGCGATTACCACTAATGTAGCCAAGGCCAAGTGTCCGGAAGCTTTTAGTTCCGGATATGCAGAAAATACCGATGGCTTAGAACCAGTCAGAGGAATCAAA
>JAKPMS010000043.1 GCA_029548805.1 Spirochaetota bacterium
AAGCATGGGGGGCCTCTTGTGTGTATGGCGCAAGATACCGCCCCTCATAGCAATACCTACTACAGCGGGCACCGGCTCCGAAACCACAATAGCCGCCCTTGTTACCGACAGCAAAACCCGTCATAAAAGCGCAATTATGGATTTGCATCTTATACCCCTTTATGCAGTGCTTGACCCGGAACTTACACTAGGCTTGCCTACACATATCACAGCAAGCACTGGAATGGATGCCCTTACCCACGCTGTAGAGGCATATCTTTGCTGGACCTACAGCACCCAAGAAAGCACAAGCTTTGCGGAGGAGGCTGTTGCCATCATATTCAAGTACCTTGAAAAGGCTTATCTTGATGGCAACAATATTGAAGCCAGGCAGCAAATGCAGATAGCAGCATACCTGGCAGGCTTTGCCTTTACCCGTTCCGGAGTGGGCAATATCCACGCCATAGCCCATACTTTAGGCGGGCTTTACAATATGCCCCATGGCTTGGCCAACGCCATCATCCTGCCCATAGTGCTGGAAGACTACGGCCACAGGGTTTACAAAAAGCTTGCAAAACTTGCACGCATTGCCGGGCTTGGCAAGGATGAAAGCGACGAGGAAGCAGCCAAATTGTTTATTGCAGAAATACGAGCCATGAACACACGCATGGGCATAGGCACAAGCTTTGATTGCATAAGGGATGCCGATGTTGAACAAATGGCCAAGTGGGCTTACAAAGAATGCAACCCCCTGTATCCTGTGCCCGTATTGTTCGATATTGATCATTATAAAAAATTAATAGAGCGCATCCGCCCTCCCAGGATCATGCGCATCACGGAGCTTTGTACAGGCTGCACAGCATGTACGCGCGTATGCCCCGTATTTGCCATATCCGGCAACAGGGGAGAAAGGCATGTCATCAATGCCGAGCGCTGCGTAGCTTGCGGGGTTTGCGGCAGGGTATGCCCTGTTTCTGCCATTGTGGACAGGGATGGCGTTCCTCTTGCAAGGCTTCCCCGCCCTTTATGGCCTGTACCTAGTATAAACGAAGAAGAGTGCAGCGCCTGCGGAATATGTGTAATGCTGTGCGGCCCGCAAGCCCTGCGCATACAGCCTCCAAAAGAAAAGGGAGACATACTTGTGAGCGCGGAATTGTACGAGCCCCAAAAATGCACCGGCTGCGGCATCTGTGCAGATAACTGCCCGCTTGATGCCATAAGCATGGTATCCAGGGAAGCTGCATCGCCAGAAGCTGTTGCAGTAAAAGCTGGCGCCTTATGATGCCCAATCCTGTTTATGCCCTGGTCAATCTGAGTAGCGGGCAAGTGGAAAAACTGACTATTAAAGGTGAGTATTTTAAGAAGTACATAGGCGGCAAATGTCTTGCTGCCCGCCTGTTGCTGGATTACACTAGGCCCGGCCTGGACCCCTTAAGCCCGGAAGCGTTAATAATAATAAACACCGGCCCCATGAACGGGAGCGGAGCGCCATCCAGCAGCCGCTTTAACATGAGCTTTAAAAATGTGCTTACGGGGGGCATAGCATCCTCCAACTGCGGAGGCAACTTTGGCATAATGCTTAAGCGCGCAGGTTTTGACGGATTGTTAATTACGGGCAGGGCTGCTGTTCCTTCTGTACTGGAAGTGCTGGACGGAGAAATACGGCTAAAGCCTGCAGGGGAACTATGGGGCCTCGATACGGAAGAAACCCAGGCCAGGCTTCCGGCCCATTGTGGCAAGCTTGTAATAGGCCCGGCCGGGGAGCAGCTGGTGCGTTATGCTTCAACATCATCCGGAGAGAGAATGGCAGGCCGCTGCGGTTCCGGGGCTGTACTGGGCAGCAAAAACCTTAAAGCCATTACTGCCTACGGCACAAAAAGACCAAAGCTGCACAATGAGGAAGCCTTAAAGCAATATACAAAAAAGTGGGTAGCCTTTTTACGCAGCCATCCCATAACCGGCGATGCATTGCCGCATTACGGCAGCGCAGGTCTAGTAAACAAAGCCAATGCCAGCCATGCCCTGCCTACAAAAAACTTCACGTACGGGCATTTTGCCCAAGCTGATGCCCTAAGCGGCGAAGCCCTTGCAGAAACAAGCCTAGTGCGCAACAGCAGCTGTATAAGCTGCCCAATACGTTGTGAGCGCCGGGTAATGATGGACGGAAAGGAAATTAAAGGCCCAGAGTTTGAAACCCTTGGCTTTTTTGGGCCTAATATCCTTTCTTCCGATCTGGATCGTATACTTAAGCTGAATTATATTTGCGATTTACTTGGCATGGATACCATATCCGTTGCTTCTACCATCGCATTTGCCATGGAGCTAAAGGAGGATGGCAAAGCCGACTTTGGCCTGGACTTTGGCAATACAGAAAACCTGGCAGATGTACTTGGCAAAATAGCCAGGAGGGAAGGCAGCTATAGCGAGCTTGCCAATGGCACAAAAGCTTTAAGCGAAAAATACGGCGGCAAGGAATATGCCATTCACAGCAAGGGCCTTGAACTGGCCAGCTACGAGCCGCGCCGCTCTGTGGGTATGGGGCTTGGCTATGCCACTTCAAACAGGGGGGGCTGCCATCTTAACGGAGGCTACCTGGCTCTGCTGGAGTCCGTAGGGGTAATAAGCATGGATGCCCAGAGCCCCAAAGGCAAGGCCGAATGGACCGTGTTTTTGCAGGACAGCCTGGAAGCAATTTCTGCAGCCGGTTTTTGCCTTTTTTCTGCCCAGACCTTTGTCCCGGCTGTTTTTTTCAGGCTGGGGCCGGCTCACTGGCTGACCAGGCTTAGCGGGAAGCTTATGGCAAACATGGGAGGAGCGCTAAAACTTATACTCCGCTCGGCAAAGCTGCTCAGCTTTGGTTCCATGTTCCTCTTGCCCCATGCAGAAGCACTCAGGCTTGCCACGGGACTGGACATTCTTACAGGGGAATTTATATTAATTGGCGAGCGCAGCTATAATCTGGAAAGGCTTTTCAACATACGGGAAGGGCTTGGCGGCCAAAGTGACAGCCTTCCTGCCAGGCTTACCCATGAAGCCCAGCAGCCGGGCCATCCGGAAACTGTGGTTCCGCTGGATAAAATGCTGCCGCCTTATTACAAGGCAAGGCGCTGGAGTAAGGATGGTGTGCCAACAGAAAAGCAGCTTGATTGGTTGGAAATTATACAGGACTCATGAAATTCTTATATAGTTCCTTGAATCTTAGTGGGTTTTTTATTCAACACTTTATATTGTATGGAGCTACCAGGTATATACAATATATGGTATGATTTTTTATAAAATTGCCTTTCCCACTAATCTTCTAGGAACTAGAAAATTGTTACAGGCGTAAATTATGATAACAATAAAATATTATGCAACTTTGGCTGCAATGGCTGGCAGAAAAACTGAAGAACTGGAGGCATCCAATGTTCGGGATGTACTAAGGCATATAAAGACTGTTTACGGAAGCGCAGCATATAAAGAAGCAAGGCGTATGCTCATTACAGTCAACAAAGAAAGCATTTTGCTTAAAAAAGTGTTTGCAACAAGTCTTAAAGACGGGGACGAGCTTGCTTTTTTCCCTATACTGGCCGGAGGATAAATCCCTCCAGCCAGAATAGCTTAGGCCTTATTTTGCGACCATTCCGCTTATCATGCCACCGGCTACTTCTATGCAGGTAGCGTCAACTGCGTCATTCTTAACAACCCAGGCCATGCTGTCTGCAATTTCTTCCGGCTCAATCAGGCGGCCTATATGTACGCCCGACACAATTTTTGCCAGGGCTCCCTGATCCATGCCTTTTACCATGGGCGTGCCAACATAGCCAGGAGCTATGGACACGACCCTTATGCCGGATATGCCCCTCATCTGGAACTCGCCCACAAGGATTTTAGGCCACAAAGCCAGGGCTGCCTTGGTTGAAGAATAATTGAGCTGCCCAACCCCTCCCTGTTTCTGTATTGAAGAAATTGTAAAAAGCACTCCCTTGTATCCGTTGTTTACCATGCGTATTGCTGCTTCTCTGAGAGTTATAAAAGGTCCAACAAGGTTTACATCAATTACAGCCTTGAAGTCGGCAGTGCTGGTAGCCTTTTTTACCTTGCCGCTTTCTTTGTCTGTAGAAATAAACAGGCCATCCCTTATAATGCCGGCGCAGGGCGCCACTATGTTTATGGCACCAAAAGTTTCTATGGCAAAATCCATAAGAGCTGCTGTGGATTCGTCATCTGTAACATTCACTGTTTTTGCCGCAGCCTTGCCTCCAGCAGCCTTGATTTCTGCCACCACCCTGTCAAGGCCTTCCTGGTTCATGTCTCCAAGCACAACCAAAGCCCCATCTTTTGCAAAGCGCTTGGCAAGGGTTTCTCCTATGCCGCTGGCGCCTCCAGTAATAACAGCAACTGCTCCTTTGATATCCATTTCAAATCCTCCTTTTTACGATGGCTTTTGTACTTCCCAAAAGCTTATTGCTTTTTAAAATCTTGTACATAAAGCAATTACAGAGTAACAGAAAGCCAAAATATGCTCAATATTCAAAATAAGTGCAAAGTTTCGCTTGTAAACTCTTTAATTGTTTACCCTATAATAATTTGCTGACACTAAGCTTTCTGGAACTACAATTCTAACTGCTCTTTAAGAACCAGGGCCTCGTTATGTTCTGTATCCCTGGCTGCATAAATGAGGCTGATATTGCCTTCTTTTGCCAACTTTTTTAGCTCCAGAAAGGCATTTGAAGATTCCAGTTCTTTTTTATAGCGTTTTCTAAATTCCTGCCACTTTTCCGGTTCATGGTTGAACCATTTTCTTAGCTCCGGAGTAGGGGCAACTTCTTTTAGCCACAAAAAAAGCTCCGCTTTTTCTTTGGAAATGCCTCTGGGCCACAGCCGGTCTACAAGGATGCGCCTGCCATCCCCCTTGGCGGGTGCTTCATATACCCGTTTTAGATAAACAGCCATGCTAATTACCTCCCTAGACTAAGTGTAGTTCCCCAAAAATTAGTGTTCCTTTAACTTGGCCCTCTATCTAGTAGCCAGAACGCTTCATCCATACCATATGAAGTAGCATTTTAGTAAAAATTCCCGCTAACATTAAGCTTTTAGGAACTAGCATCAGGCCTCCACCTCAAGTTACTGCTAAAGACATACAGCCACCAAGCTTCCAGAAACTACACTTGTATAAAAGGTGGACATAGTGTATTTTATATATGAACACATGAGCATATAAACAAATGAGGTATTAATGAGCGACAATATAAAAGAGATAGAAAGCTATAGCTGTACGGTGCTTCATCCCGAGCCTGTAGAAAAAGCAAAATCAGCCATACTGGGTGAATCCAGGCTTGCCGCTTTGGCCGAATTTTTCAGGCTTTTTGCCGATCCTACCAGGCTTAGCATACTTACGAGCCTTGCAGTTACCGAGCTTTGCGTTTGCGACCTGTCAGAGACTCTTGGTATGAGCCAGTCGGCTATCAGCCATCAGCTAGCTGGGCTTAGGCGGGCCCGTCTTGTAAAAGCCAGAAGGGACGGTAAGTCCATGTATTATTCTTTGGATGACGAGCATGTGCACGAGCTATTAGCCATTGCACTTGAACACCTGGCAGAAGAAGGGAGGGGTTAAATGCACAATCATGAACATGAGCACAGTATTACACACAAGCATGAAACGGAAGCTTGTTGCGCCTCCTGCTCTGATGGAACTTGTTCGGAAGAAAAGTCCGGGCATAAAAAAGAGCTGATAGAACTTGCCATTGCAGTGTTTATTGCCGTGGCGGGTTTTTTTATATTGAATGCGTCAAAAACTGGAAACATTTCTTCTCGCTATTTTTACCTGGGCATAGCACTTGAATTGGCCGGCTACATTTTAGCGGCTAGGGATGTGTTAAAGGGGGCGTTAAAAGGCATAATCAAAGGCAGGGTAATGGACGAGCTTTTTCTTATGTCCATAGCATCCATTGGCGCTTTTATAATAGGCGCAACAGAAGAAGCCATAGGCGTAATGGTGCTGTATCGTATAGGAGAAATGCTTCAGGAAAGCGCTGCGGACAAAAGCCGGCAATCCATTAGGGCTGTTCTGGCTTTACGGCCAGACAGTGCAAGGCTTAAGCGGAACGGAGTATGGATTACAGTAAGCCCGGAAGAAGTAAAGCCGGGAGACGAGCTGCTTGTGCGGCCCGGAGAAAAGGTTCCAGTGGACGGTAGAGTGCTTTCGGGTATGGCTTCTTTTGATACCTCATCCCTGACAGGAGAGAGCGAGCCAAGTCCGGCTGGCCCCGGTGACAAGGCTATGGCCGGTTTCATAGTCAAGGATGCGGTAATAAATATCATTGCAGAAAAACCGGCTTCCGAATCATCTGCAGCCAGGATAGTAGAGCTGGTTGAGCACGCCCGCAGCAAAAAAGCCAGTACAGAATTGTTTATAAGCCGCTTTGCCAAATGGTATACCCCTATTGTTGTAATCCTGGCGGCCATGGCTGCCTTTCTTCCGCCCATTCTGATACCGGGAGAAAAGCTTTCCGTTTGGGTTTACAGGGCTCTTGTAATGCTGGTAATTTCCTGCCCCTGTGCTTTGGTAATAAGTGTGCCTCTTGGATACTTTGGAGGCTTGGGAGGGGCAGCCAGGCGGGGAATACTTGTAAAAGGGGCTTCCGTTCTGGATACCCTTGCGGAAGCACGTACTGTTGTGTTTGACAAAACCGGCACGCTTACGGACGGGAGCTTTACCGTTAAGGCTTTGAATCCTCATAATGGTCATACAGAAGATTCCCTGCTTCTTCATGCCAGCGCTGCAGCTGCCCATTCCAATCACCCGCTCGCCAAAGCCATCAGGTCCGCCTGGCAAAGCAGGGGGCTGGAAAACCCAATAATTGACGAGAGCAACTATTCGGAAATCCCTGGCCATGGAACTGAAGCATTGTTCAACGGGGTAAAGGTTCTTGCGGGCTCTGACAAAATTCTTCACCTCAAAGGAATAGAACATCCTTGCGAGCCCGCACAGGGTACAGAAATTCATGTGGCTAGTGATTCGGTTTATCTTGGCAGGATAGATATGGGAGACAGCCTGAAACCCGACGGCAAAGCTGCGGTAAGAAGGCTTAAAGCGCTTGGCGTAAAACGGCTCTTGATGCTTACAGGTGATTCGGAAGGGGCGGCTATGCGAACTGCGCAGGAAGCGGGGCTAGATGAGGTACATTCCGGCCTGCTGCCGGAAGGCAAGCTGGAACGCCTGGAAGCTGTGCTTGCAGAGCAGAAAAAGGGGACAGTGCTGTTTGTCGGAGACGGGGTAAACGATGCTCCGGTTTTGGCAAGGGCGGATGCAGGCATAGCCATGGGCCTAGCCGGAGCAGAAGCCGCCATGGAAAGCGCTGACGTTGTACTTATGAAAGATGAACCCTCTGGAGTGGCCGATGCCATAGAGTATGCAAGGCGCACCCGCCGCATAGTAAAGCAAAATATTGCCATGGCGCTGGCTGTAAAAGTGGTTGTTATAAGCTTTGGCGCTTTGGGGCTGGCTGCCATGTGGCAAGCCATCATCGCGGATGTGGGAGTGGCTCTGCTTGCAGTGCTCAATTCCGGCAGGGCCTTGTTTGTACCGAGGCAGGCTTCCATACAATAAAAGACAGGCTTGGTAGAGGCCAGGCTGATTTATTGGCCAGCACTCAGTCGGGTGATTTCCGTGCTGGGTGTTTTTTAAAGCCTTTGTTCAGCCAGAAAGCCAGCGCAAGCTTCAGTACCAGTATTAGGAAAAGTGCAAAAAATGTGGGCAGGGCTCTGCGGGAAGCCCCAGGTATTGCTAGCGTTTTTTCTTCTTGGTATGGCCAGTATTCGTTGACGGCTGCCCTTAGTATTTCTGTTTCGTCTTTGCCATTGTATAAAACGGCTTCTCCAAGCTTGAGCAAGTTTAGCTTGAGCAAGCTTTTTCCTTTAACAGCCATTGCATGGCCTGCTGCCGGGGCGGCTCCCTCCGCGCCAGCCGGAACTGCTTCGGATACGCAGCCTGCATCCTTTTTTGTATCAATTTTTTGTAACATCAATGACAGTATGGACAGGGCTGTTTCACCGGATGCCAGTCCGGCAGGCCCTATGCTTATGTCGTAGCCCTTTTTGTATGCAGCTGCCAGCGGCAAACCAAGGCTTTTTTCCGGCATGGCCACCAAAGGCTCATCTATGGCTATTCCAATACTAAGGCTGTTTTTTTTGGCCGTTTTCTTGTCTGTAAATGTAAAAGAATTGCCTTTAAGCCTATTGTCACCGTATTTGTTCAGCCAGCCCTGTATGGCTTTTTTTGCCATTTCAGGAACTTCACCTTTGGCCTTCAGTCCGGGAAGCTCCTTGCCTGTTCCAAAAGGCATGGAGCCTGTTTGCCAGCTTAACATATAAATTCCAGGCTCTTTTACAGCCGATAAAAAACCCTCCGGCAGCTTTATCAGGCTGTATTCGTCCGGGGCCAGCATAGTCTGCTCATAGTCTGCATGGAGCCTGAACAGGGCCATAGGCTCCGCTCCTCCTTTTGCAAGCCAAAGCCTCTTGTACCATCCGTCTTCCCGGTAAGCTTCAAGCGGGTACAACACCAGCTTGTTCCGCAAACCGTATTGAACAACTTTTAGGCCAGAAAAACTGCCCGCAAAATTGTCGGTAAGAAATATTATTTCCTTGTACCGGGCAAGCTTTCTTATAAGCCCTGGATCTGCTCCCAGAAACGGAAGGCTCTTTTCCAGTGCAAACGCGATAGCCTCCGGGCCGTTTTTGGCGGCTTCAAGGATGGCTATGTCCGCCCTCTTCAATGCGGGCTTAAGGCTGGACGGGTCATTGCCAAGCAGGAAAAGCCTTGCGTCATCATATTGCCCGGACAAAAAGTCTTCGCAAGCCAGGTCTATGGGCCTGTCCCCCCGGTAGCCGGCCAGCATGGAACGCGAGCAGTCAATAACCACGGCCCTGCCTTTGTGCCAGACTGTAGGCCAGGCCTTTGGCCAAGAAGACAGATGAGAAGCAATAATTACTGCACACAGAATGTCCAGTATAAGGTCATAATACAATCTGGGTATGGCGGCCGGCAGGCTGGCTGTTTTACTTCTGCTTTTTATGATTAAAAACTCGTGCGGATAAACTACCCGCTTTCTTACTCGCAGTATGGCCAAAAGAAGCAAAAGGACAGGCAGCAAAAGAAACATTAGCCATATAAAAAAATTATTCATAAAAGCTGTCCATGATTTTCCAGTAAAAGGGCAAGCGCTTTTGCCCTTCGCCCATGACAAAATAATATAGTCCCTGCTTGCCTGACAACGCAAATGCCTTTTCCGCTTCTCTGGTATCCAATTCGTTACGGGTTTTTTTGTCCCATGGCAGCACTATTGCTTTTCCGCTTTCCGGATCTGTTACTTCAACTTCACTTGAGTCTTTTGCAAGCTCAGCAAAAGGCCTGTAAAAGCGTACAAGAAAAAGCTTTCCGGATCGGGGCAGCAGAGGCATAAAATCCTGTTCATGGAAATCCGAGAAAACAAAAATACGCTTTAGCTTGCACTGTGCTCTCAGCATTGCAAAAGCCCTGTTTACATCCGTTTTTCCGCCATAAACCATTTCCTGGACAGCCTTGGCAAAGCCGGCATGGGATGCCATGCCCCTGAGGCACAGCCTGGTTCCGAGCCTGCCTCCGGAAAAGGCCCATACATCCAGGGCTGTTCCAAGGCCAAGAAGTATATAGGCAAGTGAAGAAATAAAAGCATGACTGTAGCTATGGCTTTTCATGCTTGCCGATGCATCCAGAAGAAAGGCGGCTCCTTCGCTGCCTTCGTCATAAAACTCCTTTACAAATGCCTTGCCGCTTCTTGCAAACAGCTTCCAGTCTATGGCTCTTGGATCGTCAAAGCTTTGGTACTCCCTTATGCTTTTAAGGTCAAAGCTGGACCCCGAGCGGCGGTACATGGGGTCTTTTGCCAGCCAGGAAGAAGGTGAGTAATTTTTTGCTTTTTTGTTTTTGTACGCGTTGATGATGGTCCTGCATTCCGGATCCGGCAATGCTGTCATGATATGTCGTATTCCCGTCTGGCAGCGGCCATTGCCCTTTTTAAAAGTTCCCTGCCGTCCAGCCCTTCGGCTTCTGCCTCGAAACTGGCTATGATTCTGTGTGCGCATATATCCGGGGCCAGCTCGTCCACATCATCCATGGATGCGTTTACCCTGCCGTCCATAACCGCTTTTGCCTTTATGGCGGAATAAAGGGCAATGGCCGCCCTCGGAGATGCCCCATAACTTAAAAACCTTTTCATTTCTGTCATACTGCTGTGTTCCGGATGTGTTTCCAGCACCAGCCTGGCAATATATGACTTTGCCCTTTCCGGCACAATAATGTGCTCCGCCAGTTCTTTCCAGCTTTTAAGCAACTCTTTTGCCTTTTGCTGCCTGGCCAAAAAATGCTCTCCTTCTACAGGAAGCCCTTCTTTGCTCTGTCCGGACAGTTCCATTATGCCTAACAAAGAAGAAAAATCCGGCATTCTAAAGTTGAGCTTCATAAAAAACCTGTCAACTTGTGCTTCTGGCAGGGGATAGGTCCCCTCAAGCTCAATGGGATTTTGTGTGGCTATTACATAAAAAGGATCCGGAAGCTCATGGACCTCTCCCAGAAAGCTGACCCGCTTTTCTTCCATGGCCTCCATGAATGCGGACTGGGTTTTGGGGGTTGCCCGGTTTATTTCGTCGCCCAACAGCACATTTGTAAACAGCGGGCCTTTGTAAAAACGGAAATGCCTGCCATCCTTTGCGTCTTCTAGTATATTGGAACCTATTATATCCAGCGGCATAAGGTCGGGTGTGAACTGGATGCGCCTAAAATCCAGGCCAAAATAACCGGCCCAGGCTTTGGCAAGGCTTGTTTTGCCAAGACCCGGAGCTCCTTCCAGCAAAATATTGCCTTTGCACAAAAAGGCTATAAAAAGCCTGTCCAAAAGCTTTGTATGGCCCAGTATTTGCCTGGACAACTGTTGCATGTAATCCATATAAAAGCTGTTTATTGTTTCCAGTTTTTTTTCATAATCTGCCATACAGATATCCTCCACTAACAAAAATAAGCTCAAGCAAAAGCAGCAATGCAAGCGTTGCTGCAGCATTTAAAATAAAGCCTGGCAAAATTACCAGTTTAAGAGGAAGATACCAGGCGCCAATATTAAACAGATAGTGCCAAAAGCATGCCAGTGCAAAAGCAGCCAAAACAGGCAGCTTCAAAGGTTTGGCTCTATTTTGAGTCCATGCAATGGACAAGGCATAAAGGGCTGCGGCATTTGTATGTATTGGAACAGAGT
>JAKPMS010000048.1 GCA_029548805.1 Spirochaetota bacterium
TTTGAGGAAAAGCCGATTTTGCCAAAAATAGTACTTTATAGAGTATATAGCCATTCTTTTCATACAATATGCAGTACCAAAAGCAAGTGTCTCAAAGGTTCCAGGAACTAGTAAAGCCATACCATATACTGTATATACCCAAATTATTCTATACAACACAAAGTATAGAATTAAAAAGCCACTAAGCTTCGAAGAACTACATATAGTTTATACAGCAAGGATATAAAACCGCTAAGCTTCGGGGAACTAAGGGCTGTCAATACCCGGAGTTGGCCAGCTTTGCCGCTTTAAGCGCGCCGTCATAATTAGGCTCGTTGGCTATTTCCTGAACCTGTTCTGTGTAAACTATTTTGCCAGCCGGGTCTGCCACAACTACGGCTCTTGAGAACAGTCCGGCAAGCGGGCCGTCTGCTATGGTAACGCCATAAGCGTTTCCAAAATCCATGTTTCTAAGCGCGGAAAGCGTAATTACGGAATCAATGCCTTCTGCGTCACAGAATCTTTTTTGGGCAAATGGCAAATCCCTGCTGATGGTTAGCACGATAACATTGCCCAGTTCCTTGATTTTTTTGTTAAAAGCCTTTGCGCTTGCCGCACAAGTACCTGTATCAAGGCTGGGTACAATGTTCAGTATAAGGGTTTTGCCTTTATAGTCAGCTTGACTCACATCGCCCAAATCTGCTTTTGTAAGCTTGAAGTTTGGCAAGCTTGCCCCGATTTTGGGCAATTCACCGACGGTTGAAAGCGGACCGCCCTTGAAAGTAACCTTTGCCATTATTATCCCCCTCGACTATCCAAATATGGGATAAAAGATAAGCAATTATTGCGTTTCAGACAAACGTATCATGAATTTTCCTAAGCCAGACTGGTTTTGCCACGCTCATCCAGCTTGGTTCTCAATTCCTGTATGCTGCTCAAATTTTTTTCTCCCAGTTCAAACAGAGCTTCCGATTGAGCCTGAATTGCATCACAAGAGGCATCCAGCTGCAATGCAGCTTTATGCAGGTCTCTAGCTACAGTACGGGATTCAGCCGCTTTTGAAGAGGCTTCCATAAAGGATGACCTGGTTTTTTCCATCACTCTGTCTGTAGAATTGGATAACGAGCCAAAACTGTCTATGGCACGGGAAATACTGCTGGTTCCCATGGACAGTTCTTTGACCTTTTCCAGTAATTCTTTAAGAACTGTTGATACCTTGATTATTTCATTTGTCATCTGTGAAAAAAAACTGCTGGTTTCGGAGCTGGCTCTGGATGCTGTATTTACAACCTTTGCTGTTTCCGAAAGCAGTGAGGCTATGGAAGCTGTCCCCTCGGAAGTGGTTTCTGAAAGATTGCGTATTTCCTCTGCTACAACAGCAAAACCCTTGCCTGTATCTCCTGCATGGGCCGCTTCTATGGCTGCATTCATTCCAAGAAGGTTGGTCCGCTCGGCTACTTCTGTGATCAGGTTGTTCATTTCTTCCATTTTTTCTGTAACAGACAATAATGCACTTACAGCTTCTGTAATGGTCAGAATTCGTTCTTCGCCCTCTTTTGCTTTGTTTACCAGGCTGCCAATGGCTTCTTCCCGCTCCAAAGTCTGGTTTGCAATGCTGTCAAGTGCAGACAGCATTTCTGTTATGGAAGCAGAGGCTTCCATAACACTATTAGAATATTCTGTTATTGATTCCTGCATGGCGCTCTGGGCAGCGTTTGCCAAGCTTTGCCCTTCTTCTGCCGCGTCCATGGCTGCTTCCAGGGCTTTAATGCCTGTTATTTCCTTTTGGGCAGTGCTTCTTAGTTGTTGGGCAGAATCGATAAGGGTTTCGGCAGTAGAAGAAAGGCTGGTGCCTATGCCCATGGCTGCAGTCTGGGCCTGGTCAATGGCTTTTACCATTTGTATGTATTGATTTTCGGATTCTATAGAAGCCTTTTCTGTTTCTGCCACAAGCTCTGCTTGCAGTCTGATTGTGGATGCGCTAAAAATACCGCCAGCTATCAGCAGAATGGTGGATGTACCCAGTGACTGAATAGCCAGCTCAGTCACTGTTCCATTGTCCAGAGGCAAGGAATCCATAATATAAAGGGTATAGGCTGCTGCCAGGTTAAGGATTGTAAGTATCCAAGCCTGGATTGGTTTAGCGGCTATCAAACAGGAAGTAATTAAAAGAAAGCTTCCAAGGGTGCCAAATACATAAATCTCGTATATATTTTTGTATGCGTCAAACTTTATTGCAGCAAACATGACAAAAAACAGGGTATAAAGAAAAAGCCCCGATGCCAATAAATACCTGCTTTTTGCCATCAAAAGCAGCGTCAGAACACAGAACAAAACCAGGGCTGCCAAAATTACAGCTACCTGGATAGCCCCGGTGAAAAGCATAAGGCCAGCCAATATTAAAGCCAAAACGGCTATAGAAAAAACTACCGGAACCAAAAGCTTGGCTTTTTTGTAAATTCTTAAATCATTTTCATAGGGTTGAACAAAAATATTCTTGAACCCGATTTTCTTTTTCATAACAACTCCGGTCAAAACATTATTTAGTTTTTCGAAGATTAGTGATAATGGCAATTTTGTCAAAAACCCTACTAGGTAGTGTATAAGCCAGGCAGCTTCATACAATATATAGTACCGAATTCAAAAGCCACTAATCTTCACAGAACTATAAAAACATTAAATCTGGTTAAAATTATAGCCATGAAAACAAAAGCTTCAATAACTATAACATGATATAGTGTATATATATATGTTAATTATTCCCTTTGCAGAAGCTAAAGCAGAAATCCGTGTTCTTAATTCGCGTTTTATTGCAAGACTGTTTCCTGTTTTTTCCCAAGAAGAAGCCAGAAAGCATATTTCAGAAGTAAAGGCAGCCAACCCGGGAGCCGCACATAATGTGCCGGCCTTTATAATTGGAGGAGGAAAAAACAGGCTTGAATACTGTTCGGACGACGGAGAGCCTGCCGGAAGCTCCGGCAAACCGCTTTTATCCGTATTAAAAGGCTCGGGGCTAGGGAATGTGCTTATAGTTGTGACCAGATATTTTGGAGGCACATTGCTGGGTATGGGCGGACTAGTTAAGGCATATTCTGAAGCAGGAAGGGCTGTTATTGGCGTAACAAGGCGGGCAGAGCTTGTTTTTACAGACAGGCTCTGCTTCACACTTCCATATCATTATTATGACAAGGCAAAGCTGCTTCTGGACGAATATTCCGCCTTTGTTATAGAAGAAAACTTTGGAGAAGAAGTTTTTATAAAAGCGGATTTGGCAAAGGATGCAAGCGCTGATTTTATTGGACGCCTTAAAGAGCTGAGCGGAGGCAAGCTGGCTCCCCGTAAAGAAAACGGGGAGCCAAGATCCCGGCTTGTCTAGTCCGCAGCAAGTATAAAGCTTTAGACAAAGACGCTTGGGCCACTGCCGTCAGGCAAGCCGTTAGGCTAAGCCGTTAGGCTACTAGCCTATAAGCCTGTTTACGCGTTTTACAAAATCTGCCGGGTCTTTTATGGGCAAGCCTTCTACCATAAGCGCCTGATCCAGCAGCAGTTGGGAAATATCTTCTATAAGGGCTTGGTCATCGGAGCCTTCCAGCCTGCCAATAAGCGCATGGTCACCGTTTACTTCCAGTATGGGCTTTACGTCAAAACCATCAGACCTGCCCAGGTTTTTCATAAACTGCTGCATCTGAAGGCTGGGGTCATCCGCATCCACTACTATGCAGGAAGGGCTTTCCGACAAGCGCGCAGACAGTCTTACATCCTTGACCTGCTCACCAAGAGCTTTTTTTATTTTATCAATAAGCGGCTTCAGGTCTTTGGCTTTGGCCTTGTCTTCTTTTTCTTCCAGCTCTTTTTCTGCCCCGGCCCTGTTTACAGCCTTGAGTTCCAGCTCTCCGTATTTGCCAACCATGGGTATTACCAGCTCGTCTATTTCATCGGAACAGATAAGCACTTCTATGCCCTTTTTTCTGTACATTTCTAGCAGGGGAGACTTCTTAAGCCTGTCTTCCGAATCGCCGGTAATAAAATATATGGCTTTTTGGTTTTCGTCCATTCTGGACTTGTAGTCTGCCAGGGATACCCAGCCATCCACGGAACTGCTCTTGAAGCGTACCAGTTCTAGCAGGCTGTCCCTGTTGGCAAAGTCTCCGTAAAGTCCTTCTTTTAATGGCCTGTTAAACTCGTCCACAAAAAGCTTGTACTTGTCCTTGTCTTTTTCTGACAGCTCTTTAAGCTCGGACAGTATTTTTTTTACAGAAGCCGTCCTTATAGAGCTAAGGACGCGGTTTTGCTGCAATATTTCCCTGCTTACGTTTAGCGGAAGGTCTTCGGAGTCTATGACCCCGCGTATGAAGCGCAGATAAACCGGCAATAATTCCTTGTCGTCATCGGT
>JAKPMS010000063.1 GCA_029548805.1 Spirochaetota bacterium
AGCCTTTAGGCGAGAGAGCACCTGCTTTACCAGGAATGTATGCAACGGCCTAATGAGGTTTAACCTTCACCTTATATACCACAATTACTACAAACACTACAGGATAAAGCAGCCTTTGATGACTTTTGTGCATGCTGAGGCGGCAGGGCTCCCATCTTTTATAATAGAAGACGAACTTAAAGGGTATTATGATGACAGGCGCTTTTTGTCAAAGCTTAATCTAAGCGAAGAAGAGACAAGGATTTGGCTTAAAAAGGCTAGGACACCCCTTAAAGACAAAGATGACTATGTCCCCAAATATGCCAAAGCAGCATGAGTGCTAAGCTTTATATAGTTTCTCGAAGATTAGTGGTTTCTTAGTTCAATACTAAGTATTGTATGAAATTGCCTGTGTATATACCATATAGAGTATGGTTTATGCCAAAATTTTAGTTGCCACTAAGCTTTGAAGAACTAAATAAGCTTTAGAGAAAAACTGATACTTGGTTTTATACTTCCCAAAGAGCCATAATATTTCGTATAGTAAAAGCAATGAATTTGGAAGCATTTATTCTTGGTTGCGGCGGCATGATGCCGCTGCCTCATCGTCATTTGACTAGCGTACTTTTAAGAAGAGAAGGAGACCTGTTTCTTTTTGATGCTGGAGAGGGAACCCAGGTGTCACTGCGCAGGCTCAACCTTCGATGGAAAAAAATTAGTGCAATTTTTATATCTCATACACATGCAGACCATGTTACCGGTTTACCTGGATTGTTGATGCTATCCAGCCAGGTGGACAGGGATGAACCTCTATATATATATGGCCCCCCAAAAATAGCAGAATATGTAGAGACAAGCCGACGGGTACTTGATATGTATATCAATTATGAAATTATCGTAAAAGAAATAAAAGCTCCTGAACTTTGTCATGTTGGAGAAGGCTTTGCCATCAGGGCATTTCCTTTGAGGCATACCAGGGTATGTTGCGGTTATACCTTGGAAGAAGCACCACGGCCCGGAATATTCCATCCTGACCGTGCTAGTGAACTCTTGGTGCCAAGAGGCCCGCTTTGGTCAAAACTTCAGGCAGGTGAGCCGGTGCCAAATAGCAATGGCATAATGATCAGGCCAGAAGAGGTTTTAGGTCCAAGCAGATCCGGCCGTAAGTTCAGTTATGTCACAGACAGCCTTTATTTTCCTGAAATTGCCAATGAAGTAAGCAATTCGGACTTGTTCATATGCGAGGGCATGTTTGAAAAAGCTTTGCTCGAGAGCGCCATAGAAAAAAAACATATGACAGCTTACCAGGCGGCGCAACTAGCGAGGGATGCGGGCGGTATAAAAAAACTTGGCCTCATTCATTATAGCCCTAGGTATACCGAGCATGAGTTGAAAATCATCCTTGACGAGGCCAGAAGCATATTTCCCAATACAGTTCTTACAAAAGACAGAATGTGTTTTCCTTTGGAGTATGAAGATTAGTTCCTGGAATCTTTGAGATTTTTTATTTTAACGCAACATATTGTATGAGCTGTTTGGGCAAATACACTATATGGCATAGTTTTTGGCATAATTGCCTTTATCTCAAAGATTCCAGGAACTAACATAAGCACAATGGCAAAAGTCCACTAACTTAAAAACATGGAGGCTGCCTTGATTGAAGTGAGCGGGTTGGTCAAGCGCTACGGCTTCTTTGAAGCTGTAAAAGGGGTAAGTTTCAAGGTTGAGCCCGGCAGAGTAGTCGGGCTTTTAGGGCCCAATGGTGCTGGAAAAACCACCATAATGAAGGTCCTTACAGCATATCACAGGGCAAGTGAGGGAACAGCCTTGCTGAACGGTTTGGATGTTGCCCTTGATCCGCTTGGGGTAAAGCGGATAATGGGTTATCTGCCAGAAACTGTCCCATTGTATCTCGATATGACGGTCAGAGAACAACTTGGCTTTGCAGCCATGGCTCATGGCATAAAAACAAGGCATAAAATTTCTGATGCCATGGAAAGGGTTATACAAGCCTGCAGCTTGTCAGGTTTTGAGGATGTACGGATTAACAGATTGTCTAAAGGTTACCGTCAAAGGACCGGATTAGCCCAGGCACTTATACATGATCCCGAAATACTTATACTGGATGAACCAACAAGCGGACTGGATCCCAACCAGATCTTGGAAATACGCTCATTGATACGAAGCCTGGCAGAAAAGAAAACAGTGATACTGTCAACCCATATTTTGCAAGAAGTGGAAGCCATGTGTTCAGAGGTGCTAATCCTTAATGAAGGAAGCATAGCTGCCCAGGGCAGTGCCGCCAAAATTGCCGAAAGCCTGCAGGGAGGAGAAAAGCTGGACTTTGTCATATATACAGATTCCCAGTTTTCTTCAGGAAAATGGATGGATGCAGAAGCCGGTTTGGGTTTATATATGGCAGAAAGTCATCAAGTTTCAGAAAACAGCCGTCGTTTTGTTGTTAAAACAGAAATCGGAAAAGGGGATGAGCTTGCCATTAAAGTTTTCGACTGGGCAGCAGCAAACGGTTTCAAGCTTCTGGAAATAAAAAGAGAACAACTATCCATGGAAGAAATTTTCGTGCGCCTTACCGGCGAGGGGATAAAAAAATGACAGGCAGCCTTGTAATAGCCAAAAGAGAAATAAATGCATATTTTAATTCCGCCTCGGCTTATATATTCATGATGGCTTTTTTGCTGTGTTCCGGAATACTGTTTTTTTTTAACAGCGGATTTTTTGTCATGAACCAGGCAAGCCTGCGCGGATATTTTTCCCTTATGCCCCTGGTTTTGTCGGTGTTTTCTCCAGCCCTTACCATGAAGTTTTGGGCAGAAGAAAAGCGTCAGGGCAGTTATGAACTGCTATTAACCCTGCCATTCAGCGATCTGGAACTGGTGGCCGGAAAATTCCTAGCTTCTTTGCTTGTTGTTATATATACCCTTGTTTTAAGTCTTGGAGTACCCCTTTGTGTTTCCATGTTTGGTCACTTTGACACGGGACCAATTTTTTCAGAATATTTGGGTGCCATATTATGCGCTTCTGCAATGCTGGCTGTTGGGCAGGCTGTATCAGCAGCTTCCAATAACCAGATAAGCGCTTTTATTGTTTCTGTATCCATTTTGCTAGCGTTAAGCCTGTTACCTCAATTTGCAATTTGGATAAAGCTTCCGGATTTTTTTATGTCTGCAATCAACTGGCTTTCTTTATCCTATCATTTTGGCAGTTTTGCGCGTGGAGTCGTGGATACAAGGGATGTTGCATATTTTGTCCTAGTCAGCATGGCCTGCCTGTTTCTAGCCTCCAGATTTCTGGCTGCAAGAAAGTGGAGCTGAAAAATGCTGTCAAAAATAAAAAAGAACGAACAGCTGACAGCTAGCCTTGTATATCTGGCATTCATACTGGCAGCCTTGGCCAGCAGCCTGTATTATTTTCGTATTGATCTTACAGAGAGCAAAAGCTATACACTTTCAAGCGCGGCAAAAAACCTGCATTCAGAAATTCCGGAAAAATTGAGAATAACATATTTTATATCCAAAAGCCTTTCAAGCAGGCATCCCGGCCCCGCCTCAATAGAGGATTTTCTTAAAGAGCTTGAAGTTGCTGGCAGGGGTAAAATCAGCCTAAGACTGATTGATCCAAGCAAGGACAGTTCAGAAGCGGACAGGCTTGGTATGGAGCCGCGCCAGATGCAGGTAGTGGAAAAATCCGAACAAAGGCTGGCTCTTGTATACTCTGGCATTGCCATTGAATACCTGGAACGCAGTGATGCTATACCCTTTGTTTTGTCTTCTGAAAATCTCGAATATGAACTGATTAAAACCATAAGGGCACTGGTATCCAACAAAAGAACCGTTGCCGGCATCTTGATCGGCGATTCGGACAAAAGCCTCCAAAACGACTACCAGAGCCTTACGGATGCATTGTCACGTTATGCTTATGACATTAGGGAGCTTAGGCGGGGAACCGCAATAGATGACGATGTGGATATTCTGTTTGTTCTTGGAAATGGAGCTCTGGACAGATACGATTCGGCATTTTTGGACAGCTTTCTAATGCGCAAAGGCAGGGCATTTTTTGCGGTAAAGGGGGTCAATGTTGATCCGGAAAGAGGCCTGGCTGCCACAGCCCTGCCCGATGGCGGGCTGCTTTCGGTATTGTCTTCCTACGGCTTTGATATAGAAAAAAAGCTGCTTCTTGATGCTTCCAGCCTTACTGTTCCTTTTCAGACGGCCAGGTATCCTGGGCAGGCGGGGTCTGCTTACCAGATTCAGTATATACGTTACCCCCATTGGATAGTTCTGGATAGAAGTTTTGCCGCCGCTGACCATCCCATAACTGCAAACTTTAATGGCCTGGACTTGTATTGGGCCAGCCCTATGAAAATAACGGCCAGAGCCGGCCTTAGCGTAAAAGACTTGTTAAAAACCAGCCATAAAGCATGGCTACAGACGGAGCCATTTTATACCAGCCCGGAAGACCAGGGTATGTACGCCAGCCAGCAGGAGGAGACCCTTGGCCAGTATTTGGTGGCTGCAGCCGCAAGCGGAAAAATAGAAAGCGCTTTCAGGTTCGGAGACATGCCACAAAAAGAAGGAGCTGAGCCGCTTGCAGAGCCATCCGTTAAAGCAAAAGAAGACGCCAGGATAGTCGTAATATCATGTGCTGATTTTGCTAGCGATTTGCTACGAATGACGGATTCCGGCTTCAACCTGTCCTTTGCCCTGTCTGCTGCTGACTGGTTGTTATCGGCAGACGATTTTGTAGATCTGGGGGCAAGAATAGCCAAAGACTATCGCCTTGACAAAAGCATGGATGAGCGGCTCAAAAATTTTCTGATAACTTTTACTTACGTATTCAACCTTGTATTTGTTCCTGTTTTGGTGGCTGCTTATGCCATTATCAGGGCTTTAAGACGTGATAAAAAGGAAAAGTTGTGCAGAGAAGGAAAGGCCAGGATACAATGAAAGTTTTTGACAAAAAAGCCCGTGTAATTGCCGCTGTGGATATAGTGCTTTTTTTGCTTGTTGTTTTGGGATATACGGCTTTTTCGGGAAGGGCCGAAACAAAGAAGTATGAAAAAGTTTTACTGCCGGAAGGAAGGGCTCCGGCAAAAATTTTGTTTGAGGGGCTTACTGTCATAGAGCTGGACAAAAGAGCTGAGCAATGGCTGCTCAAAGATGGGGATTTGGATCTGCCGGCAGATTCTGGAAGGGTAAATGCCTTTTTAAAAATACTGTCAGAAAGCCAAAGCATGGAAGCGGTTGCGGGCAGCAAAGCCTCATGGTCCAGCCTTGGTTTGGACGGCGAAGCCGCAAGGAGTGTTAGCCTTTTTGATGAAACAGGCTACAGATTGGCCTATTTTGTTATTGGCGATTACTCCGTAGCTTTAGGAAAGCTGTTTGTCGCTTTTGAAAACGGCGATTCGTATACCATGCCAGGAACTTTGGCCTCTTATGTAAAAGGGCAAAGAAGTTCATGGCTGGATCTGGCTCCATGGACGACGCAGCCCAGGGTAGATGAAGTTGAAGAGTTTTTTGTAAGAGGTCAGCTTGATGATGGCCAGGGTTCTTACCGCTCTTTTGATTATACCATCCAACGCAAAATGCAGGCTTGGGAAGCCAATGGCATAAAGCTGGATACTGGCAAGGTAGAGGCAGTTTTGCGTTCTTTTATTGCATTCAGGGCAACAGATTATGCAAAGAGCAATGTTCCCTTTCTCCCAAAACTGAAAACAGAACTCAGGCTGGGCAATGGAAGGAGCATGGAATTGTCTTTGGGAGAACGCCTGGAAGGAGGCCAATACTTGGCAGCTTCTTCCCACAGGACAGAAGCCTTTTATTTGCCAGCCTGGAGTGTAGAAGAAACCATACAGCCTTTGGAATACTTTATCAGCCGCTAAGCTTGGTCCAACAGGCAAACAACATGGCAGCCAATCCCAAAGCAAATTACAGACGGCTGCTTACAAGCTTCATGTAGCGCTTGTCAACAGTATTTGTCACGAACCTGACAAATATGCCCTGAAACGGTCCGGGTCTGGTCTGAAAGCCAGTATTCTGGTTGTTTTATCCTTTTTTGCTTTGTTCAAAGCTGCCAAAGTTTCTCCTATCAGTCTGTCTGCATCTACAAGGCGCCCGGCTCTGGAGCTTAAACCAAAAAATGTTATGGCACCCGGCCCCGTAAAGCTAAGGCTGAGCTTGTTCTGTAGCTCCTCACACATGCGTACAGCATGCTCCGCATCCATGTTGGGTAGTATGCTGGCTGTGCCATTGCTTCCAAAAAGAAAGGTCATATCTTTGAAACTGAAAAAATTCTGTATTATCGATGCAAATAAATTAAAGCCAGGTTCTCCACGCGGTGAACTATCAAAAAATGTAATCAAAAGACTCAAATCCTGTTCAAATGATGCAGAACGCTTAAGTTCTTCTGATAGACGGTCACGCAAATAGGCTTCCCAACCCAAACCTGATTCTGGATCAAAAAGGCCGCGGGGACCATCTATAGAACCATTTTTCAAGTCTTCCGGCTTTATAAATCCGGGAATTTTTTCTTTGGCTGGTGGAGCAGATATTTCCAGGCGTACAGCTGGGTCTTCCATTGTTTGCTTTTCTTCAAGTTCTGTTTTTTCTCCAACCAATTTTTCGGGCATCGTTGGCAATTCGGGCAGGTTTTCTTCTGATTCCTCATGATACAGGGCTGCTTCTCCGAATTGCAGCGAATTGCCTGGGCTGGTAGCAGCAATAGCTTCCGGAATAACTTTTTCTCCCCCTGCTTTTGCTTCCCTATTTTTGCCGGAAGTATTTACTACAAGACCAACTGTAATTATCAGCAAAAGGGCTGCAAGCACTATAACAGTATCTCTTAAAGGATAAAATATGTCTTCCTGGCTCAATATCACAAAAAGTGCTTCCAGAGTCATGGCTTCTGCCAGGGATGTTTTATAATTAACAGTGGAAACTTCTGGCCGCTCAAAAATCAAGCCTTCCGGCACTTTCTTGTAGTATGGAGAAGCTTCGGGCATGGCATAAAGCACTTCTCCCATGGAGTCTTTAACAAAAAAGGCCAACAAAGTTTTATGTGAAGACCATATCATAGCCGCCCTGTCCAGCCATTCTTCCCGCGCAATATCATCTGCAGAAAGAATGGAGCTGATTGCCTGCTGCCTTAATTCTCCAAAAGCGGCCCTGGCTGCCGAGTTGCCCTTATTTCTGGCTTGAGTAATTCTTACTGCGGGCAAGGTTACACTGGCGATTATAGCCAGCACTGTTACTATCAGTAAAAGTTTTGGTCCATGTTTCATATAAATGGAGTATAATCCCATTGTCGGGATTTTGGAACCAGAAGGAGGCAGAATGATTAAAAGAAAAAGAATGCTGCCGGAAGGCTGGTATCCGTTTCATAAAAATGAAACAGAAGCCTATCTGGATGGATGGAGCAGGACAGATAGTCATTCTCATGAAAATAATGCCATAGCTGCAATTGCGCCTCATGCTGGCTGGTATTATTCGGGAAGAATAGCGTGGTCAGCCTGGTTGTCTGCCATACAAGCTGATGAAGTATTGATAATAGGGGGGCATTTGCAAGCAGGCTCTGCTTTTCGTTATTGGAAGCATGACGTGTTTGAAAGCCCTTTTGGAGATATAAAAGCGGCAACAGAACTCGTATCCTTTCTGAGGTATTCTTGCAATGCAGAAGAGGACAACTCTGTTGACAATACCATAGAAGTGCATTTGCCAATGATGGCTTATCGTTTTCCTGGCGCGACATTGGCCTGTTTCAGGGCTCCTAATGACAAAAGAAGTGCCGAGCTGGGTGTTGCAGCCGCAAGTTATGCCAAAACCACCGGAAAAAGGCTATTTGTATTGGCTTCTACAGATATGACCCATTATGGAAAAAGCTATGAATTTGAACCAGCAGGCCATGGTGCCAAGGGTTTTGCATGGGCAAGAAAAAAGGATGAAGCCCTTTGCGAAGCATTTTTATCTGTTGATATGGACAAAGCCCTGCTTCTGGCTGCCAGGGACAGCTCTGCCTGCTCTGTTGGAGCCGCTGTCGCTGCCATGACTTATGCTTCCGAGATGGGTTACACAAGCTCAAAACTGCTTATGAGAGGTTCCAGCGATGAAATGCATCTGAATAGTGATGCATCTGTTGGCTATTGCTCCATTGCATTTATGTCTTAGCTAGTTCTTCGAAGCTTCGTGACAAAGGCAATTTTATTAAAAGCCATACATTGTGCTGTATATGCGCAGGCAGCTTCATACAATATATAGTATCGAACTAAAAAGCAACGAAGCTTCGAAGAACTAAGTTTTGTCAACAACCAAATTCAAAACCGCCGTTTTAAAAGCACGGCCTCGCTCAAATTCGTTTGCAAACATTCCAAAAGAAGTACAAGCAGGAGACATAAGCACAACTTGGCCTGGCAATGCATACTTTGCTGCCTTTTCTACAGCGCTTTTCATGTCGGCATAGGGGCCGTTGTATGTCTTGCCCAAGGCTTCAAGCAATTTTATTACTTTATTTGTACCACTGCCTTCCAGCAGGATTATTTGTTCCGCTTTTGTATATGCATCGCTGGCTACAGCAAAATCCAAAGCCTTGTCGCTTCCTCCAGTAATAAGCACTACAGGCTCCTTAAAGCTGTCCATGGCTGCCTTGAGGGCTTCGGGGACTGTTGCTGCTGAATCATTATACCATTTGACTCCATTGCGTTCTGTAACCAGCTCAAGTCTGTGCTCAAGACCCTTAAAACTGCCTGCAGCCATGGGGATCAGGCCGGGAGTGGCTCCAAGGGTCCAGGCAGCCAAGCTAGCTGCAGCCACGTTGCGCCTGGCGTGTTCACCAGCAACGCCCAGTTTTGCCGGTAACAATTCCATGGGACCCAAATCGGGTAATTTTACCTGACTGGGACAATCAGAATCGGCTATATTAATACCCCAAAATCCTGGTGGGAGCGTTTTTGCATAACCCAAAACCATTGCCCTAGTCTCTTTTGCAAATGACAGGCCATAGGGGTCATCAAGGTCACAAATAGTGTAGCAAGTTTCATCCTGATTCGTATATAATAGCCTTTTATCCGCAACATAGGCATCCATATTTGGGTAGCGGTCCTGATGGTCTGGCACTATCCTGGTAAGTATGGCCGTTTTTGGCTTAAGCAATTTTCGGTGTCCCAAGTCTCCAAGCTGCCAGCTTGAAAGCTCTAAAACGACAATATGTTCGGGAGTAAGCATAGGCAGGAAGCTTAAGGGTGATATGGTGATATTTCCACCGATATAATTTTTTACACCGGAAAAGCTCAAAATATGTGAAAGAGCGGCAGCGCAGCTGGATTTGCCCTTGGATCCGCTTATGGCTGCAATTGTGGACGGGCACAAAGCCAAAAAGACAGATATATCTGTTTCTATCCACTTGGCCATCCTAAGATAAGGATTGTCCGGCCTTACTGCGGGGTTTTTTATTACTAGATCCGCATTTAGAAAATCACTTTCCTTGTGACTGCCAAGGGTATAGTTTATGTCATAGTCTTTTAAAGCTTGGATGGATGCAGACAGGGCATTTTCGTTCTTAAGGTCTGTTACAGTTATCTTTGCTCCATTTTCTGCAAAAAATTTTGCGGAAGCCAGTCCTCCCCCATGGAGTCCAAGGCCCATTATTGTAACACGAATGCCTTTTATGTCTTCAAGCCGGAGCTTTTCCATAAGAGAGTATGTACTCCTTCTGTTCATGCTCATTCAGGTAT
>JAKPMS010000068.1 GCA_029548805.1 Spirochaetota bacterium
AATGGCCATTTTTAAAACCGGCAAAGAAAGGGCTGCAAAAAATATCTGGTTAAAACATGATTCATACAAAACGGGATCCAGCAAGCGCAAGCTTGAAGCTGCTATTGACGCGGATGCTGCACTGGAAAAACATGAAATCCAGAAACGTTTTGTTTTTTCTATGCTTTCAGGCAGCAAAATGGACGTGACTCCAGAACTAGAGTGGGTAAAAATAAAAACAAGCGAAAACACAATGCCCTTTTTAAAATTGTCTGCAAAAAGAAAAAATGGCAAAACTCCATAAAGTTCTGGAGCCCTGTTTTTTAAAATTATAGTTTTCACTTTTTTTTACTCTCCATTTCTGTTTCCAGTTCGCCAAGTTTCAGCATAATATTATTGAATGTGGATAAAACAAAGGGATCCAGCACTGAAGTATCTTTGGACGGCTTTTCTTGCCCCTGTTTCTCAAGCAAATATGCCAAGCGCCAAATAAATGCGGAACCCTTTATGGACACAGTTTTGCTTTCTTTAATTCTTCCATCATTATCTGTCTTTACAAGCAAAACATATTCTCCTCCGGTATTGTCCAGCATAAGCATATAAGTATTGGAACTAGTTGCATAAGGAAGGGTATAGCCTAGAATGGGGCCTTTTCTTAGCATCTGCCAGCCGGAATAAGTGCCGGAATAGCCTGGTACATCATTGCTCAGCTTTAAAAAGTAAAGCTTGCCCTGATTCATGGCATAGTAGGAAAAAACAGCACATAAAGCCGATACAAGCACGATCAGTCCTGTTACAACAAGACTGGTTTTAAGTGAAGCTTTCTGATTCATCGCTTTGCCTGCCTGTGCTGCGAAATGGCTTTTCTTATGCTGTCCAGCATTTTTTCAAGCGACGGGCCCAGCACATTCATAATAAGAATTGCATAAACAGCCCCTTCAGGTTTGGCGGCCCAACGCCGGAAAACATAACACAATACCCCCAATATTAGCCCATATACAAAATTGTCCAGTTTCCCGCTTGGAGAGGTGACGGGTTCCGGAGCCATGTAAAAAGCGGCAAACAATACGCCTCCGTTGAACAGAGCGAATAGGACATCTCCGGAAAAAAGGTATTCTCCAGGCAAACCGGTACCAAACAAGCGCACCAATACGGAAAAAACAGTCAGCATAGTCAATGGTATAATGGATTTTATCAATTTCAGTGACAAAAGGAATACCGAACCAATAATTATGACCACTAAAGCGCTTTCTCCAAGAGCACCGGGTTTGAAGCCCAAACCCAGGTCTATATAACCTTCCGGCAATTGCGAACCAAGAGCGGAAAAAAATCCGTCATTAAGGAACTGTGTTACTTTTATATCAAAACCGGACAGCGGATAAGATGCGCTTTTAAGTGCCTCCATTATCCTTAGGTCTGCTCCCCCGCTCAGGCTTCTTATAAAAGACAAGGGTGAAGAAGCGCTAATTCCGTCCACTCCGGTAATTACCCTCGGCAATACAAATTCATGCATGGCTTTTGGCCAATTGACATAAGCAAATGCGGCTCCTGCCAAAGCCGGGTTCATCCAGTTGGAACCAAGGCCTCCAAACGCTGCCTTTACAACAAGGATTGCAAAAGCGGCGGACAAACATGGAATATAAAGCGGAATGGCGGGAGGCATAATCGCTGCCAAAAGCAGGCCGCTAAGCACGGCGCTTCCGTCTCCTAGGGTCCATTTTTTTGTAAAAGCCGAAACTATGGCTTCTGTGCCCATGCTGGTTAAAACGGAAACCAGCCACACAAAAAGGGTCTTGTAGCCATAAAGATAAGCAGACCACAAAACCAGGGGAGCCAGGGTTCCGCTGCATATCCAGGTGCTTTTGGCGCTGGTCTTCCAGCTATGAATATATGGAGGGTAAAGCTCGTTGCTTTTCAATTCTGACCCCTATCTTTATCTGCTTTTTTGGCTGTATCAAAAATGGAAACAAGTGCAATTCTGGAAGAACAAATATAGGCACAAGCACCGCAAGAAATACAACGATCCAGTCCTATGGCTTTGGCTTCACCGATTTTGCCAAGCTGTATAAGCTTGTGCAACAAAAAAGGTTTCAGGCCTGCCGGGCATACTTCATAACAGTCAGAGCAGCGTATGCAAGGCCTTTCTGGAGCCGGCTTTGCTTCGCTTTCTGTTAAAGCCAGTATGGCTCTTGTGGTTTTTCCAACAGCACAATCCAGATCGGGTGCAGCCCTGCCAGTAAAAGGGTTATTCAGAACTATAGTATAAGGCTTGGAAGTAAACCCTCCGCATTCTTCTATAAGGTCACCTATGGGGCTTCCGATGCGTGCCTTGAGTACAGCTGGATGCTTAATTGCTCCTCCGCCCACAAAAACATATTGCTCAATATGGGGTTTGTTGGAAACTATGGCTTCATGGAGGCTGATTAGGCTGCTGGGTTCAACTATAAATATATCATCTTTGTTTATTCCAAGAGCCAGGGCAAGCTGCCTTGGATGGTCTTGCGGTATTTTATGTTTGAAAAGTTGCAGTTTGGCATCCAGTTCGCAGGAATCGATGGCTTCCCTTATTTTTGACAGGGTTTTTGCGGAATATCTTTCATCAATGGCAATTATTATCCTTGAAGGTTTTGATATTCTGGCTGCAATGGCACAGCCATCCAGAACATCCATGGTCCTTAGCCTAAAAAGGCTTTCCTCTACCCTGGAATAAGGATCAAGTTCCAGCACATTCAGTATTAAAGTATATTCCTGTTTAACACTCATTTTGGATAGCGCCGGATAAAGGGGTTCTCCAGTGCTAACTCTTACTACGCCTTTATCCTGGGCCAAATATCCAATATCGCCTTTGTTCAAAGCCTTCCAGCGGTAGCGTTCGGGCCTTTTGCCCAGCACACTGAATGAGCCATCAAGGCTTATTTTTATGGCCAGGCTGTCAAAACTGCCCGCATCCTTTATCTGCGTAATTCTTCTAACTATGCCGGGAATTGAAGAATGCATATTGCTGGAATTGGCGCCAGTAGACCGGGCCAAAAGCTGCCCTTCCAAAACCTGGTCTCCCAGTTTTACAACAGCTTCGGCTTCTGCAAGGCCTGGCCCATTTCTTAATGAAATGAGTGCATTTAGCGGCAGAAAAGCATTTTCTATTGATTTGGCCTCAAAAGAGACGCGATGCATCGAATCAATGCCACCGTGCTTAAATCCACGTATTTTCAAACTCATCCCTCTATGTATACGGCATTTAGCCAAGATTCAGAAAAGACATAGCCAAAAGAACAAATTGGCAGCTTTCCTTATTTTTCTGCACTCATTATATAGGTAATGTGCATGATTGATGCAAGACAAAAATTACAGCTTTACCTATTTTGTAGTTCCCCAAATCTTATTGTTAACAGCAGTTTTAAAAAATATACTACCACATATTGTATAGTTGTGTAGGACATCATACAGTATATTGTAGCAATAACAGCTTGCACTAAGATTTGGGGAACTATCTAAGTTTTTTGATCTTCCTTTTAGTTAAGCACTGGCAAACTTTTCAAATCAAGTATAAACAACAGATCGTCATAGTCTTTAAATGCTTCTTTTGGAGGATTTTGTTCAGCTTTGGGCGATAAATACAGTCTGCCTTCTTTTTGGGTATATGTAAATGGCTCCATGTAACCAGTTTTGCCAAAGCCAGCTTCGCCCAACCGGCCGTAGGTAAGCGCATATTGGTATTCAATATGACTGTTCAGCATGGAAACAGCGTCTATAGCTGCAGCAGCTGCAAGAGTTCCGCTAGTTTCATTAGCACTTTGCTCCAACAAATATGGCTTAATGGCAAAAGTTGAAGATACAAACAAAACCAGGGCCGGAATAAAAAGTAAAACCATGTTTCTGTATGAAGCAGTCAACTTTTTATTTACCATTATTGGAATATAACTATTCAGCTTTTTGGAATTATCGTATTTTTCAAGTTTCCTTTTAATAAAATATGACGAAAAAACAATAGTGCCGGATAAAAACCAAAATAGTGAATTCATGTAATTATTTGCAATACTAAATACCAAAAAGGCCAAAAGGGCTAAAAACGGCAACCCAAGGAATGGCAAAGCCCTGTTTTTGGGAATTTTATAGTCATTCAGCTTAAAAATACTGTTTAGCACTGTTAGGTAAAGCATCAAACCCAGCGGGCCATAAACCGTATCCAAAAATAATAAAGGCAATGCGGAAAAATACTTAAGAATCAGAAATAAAAGCTTCTTGCAGTTATAAAAGCTTAAAAACCTGGCACGCTTGATAGTTTTGAAAGGCTTGCATGATTTTAAGCAGCTGTTTGCATTTTGTGTTTTTTTGGATGCGGGGAGTATCAGCAATATAGCCCATATCAGGGCAAAAAGGCAGTTCCAGGTTTTGGAATTTCCCCTTTGGATGCTTTGCCTGAAGAAAGGCACAGCTATTTTTATTAGCTGGTCAACAGCAGCTTCCATATCTTTTTTTTTGTAAAAATATAATATGCTCCAATCCCGTTTTTCTGGACCGGGAGCATACATGCGCAAAGCTAACTCATCTAAAAGGGCGGTATGCCTAGGATCGTCATGGCTTATTCTAAGCAATGCGTCTTTAATTGGAATTTTTATGATCTTGGAAAAATCGCTTACCGGTACAAGCAGATTGGTTGGCGCAATGGCTTTGATACCTGTTTCTTCAAGTTTTTTTAAACATTCTTTTTCCGATTCGGAAGCTAGTGCAACAAAATACAAGTTTCTTTTATGGCTGAATTGACAAGAAAGCCCAGCCATGATGTAAAAAAGCAACAGAATTTGAAACAGCTTCCGGCAGTTTTTGCTATGCAAAATCACGTTGCTACAACAGGTTGACAGCCAAAGCAATAAACAGGCCCAGAAGGCTTCCTACCAATACCTGGGGCATACTGTGACCGTGGATTTCTTTTACAGGTTTAAATGCTATATGGAAACGTTTATTCAATTTGTCGCCCATCTTGTTCAGCGCATTGGCTTGCAAACCTGCGGAGCGCCTTACTCCCATGGCATCCCTGATTACAACTAGCGCAAAAAAGAAAGATAGCGCAAATATGTCGGATTTAAGTCCGCTGGAGAATGCTATGGATGTGCAAATTGATATAACCAGGGCGCTGTGGCTGGACGGCATTCCTCCAGTCTTCCATAAAAGTGTGGAAAATATTTCTTTAATGCCGGCCTTTCTGCGAGAAAAAAGCACAATAAGTGCCTTGAGGAATTGGGCAATGAATAGGCTGGCAGCTGCTGCCAAAAATACAGTATTTTTTAAAAGTGCAGTTATGACCAAAGCTCTTTGCTGTACCATCTACTTGAATTTCTGTTATAATGCCGTATTGTGTCAAGCCTAATAATCCATTATGAAAATCCATGTGTAGTTCCCCAAAGCTTATTATCTGGAAGTGCAAGCAAAAAGCATAATAGATGCGTATACAAGGGCAGGAGGATTACAGATATGAACCCACCCTTTTGCCCTAACCCAAAGTGCAGCTTCCACCACTCCACCCCGGAAGCATACAGGCCATTCTGGTTCCACTACGGCTACCACTACACAAAGGTTGTTGGTATGGTTCCCCGCTTTAAGTGCATAGCATGCGGAAGAAGCTACTCTGAGAGA
>JAKPMS010000095.1 GCA_029548805.1 Spirochaetota bacterium
CAGCACCTGGCGTCCTATGAGGAAGGTACGGCCGGTTCCATCATGACATCGGACTACATTGCACTTAAGGCCGATCTGTCTGTTTCTGCGGCCATGGCCCAAATAAGAAAAGAAGCTCCCAAAAAGGAAAGCATATATAACAATTATATTGTTGACTGGGACAACAAACTTATAGGCAAAGCCACTTTGCGAGACCTTATACTGGCAGAACCCGATACAAAGCTTGCAGATATAATGGATGACCAGGTTTACAGCGTGGAGAGCGGACAAAGCCGGGAAGAAGCTGTATACAAGCTGTCCCATTATGACCTTATAGACCTGCCCGTATTGAATGATGCGGGAGTGATGGTGGGAATAATTACCCACGACGATGCCATGGACGCGCTTGAAGACGAACATACCGAGGACATGGAGCGCTTCATGGCCATTTCCGGCAAAAAGGAGGATAAAACCTATCTTCAGACCTCGGCTCTGTCCCACTTCCGGTACAGGGTTTTCTGGCTTGTGGCTTTGGCGGCTTTTGGTCTTGTATCCGGAGCGGTGCTGCAGAGCTTTGAGCACACCCTTTCCACCCTGATGATCCTTGCCTTTTACATGCCCATGCTTGCCGACACTGGGGGAAACACCGGCAGCCAATCTGCTACAGTCATAATACGGGCGCTTTCCCTTAAAGAGATAGGCACCAAGGATGCACTTAAGGTAATAAGCAAAGAGTTGGCTATTTCCCTTATGCTTGGCGCTATACTGGGTATACTGGCATTTGCAAGGGTAATGTTTTTTACAAGAGCAGGTACGGTGCCGGAAAGCCTGAGCATGATAAACATAGCCATATCCATTGCAGCTTCACTGTCGCTTCAGGTTATAAGCTCCACGGTTATAGGCGCCACCCTGCCGCTGCTGGCCCACAAGCTGCGCCTGGATCCGGCTTTGGTGGCCAGCCCCATGCTTACAACCATTGTGGACATAACAGGTTTGCTAATCTACTTTAACGTGGCCAGGCTGCTGTTGAGAATTTAGGCCGCTGACAAGGCTTGATAACGTACCAAAAGGCTGTTGACTGGCTTTACGGGCAGAAGCTTCAGCTTTATTTAGAGTCGCCAAGGAAGCTAAGCACAACCCTGGTTCCCTTGCCCCGCTCTATTCTTATGTCTCCTTTTAGCTGCTGTGCAAGGGCATTCACCAGCTGAAGCCCAAATCCAGTGCTATCCTCAAAGGAAACATGCTCTGGCATGCCTATCCCGTCATCCTCGACCACAACTTTTACCTGCTCGCCATCCTTGCTGGCGGACAGACTTAATCGTCCGCCGGCTTTTCCTTTAAAAGCATACTTCATGGCGTTGGTAAGCAGTTCATTAACTATTATGCCTAGGGGTTGCAGCTTCCTTGCATCCAGCACAAAATCCTGAATATCGGTTTCCAGTTTTATGCAGTTACAGTTGGGAAAATTAGAGATTATTTCGCAGCCAAGGGAGCTCAGGTAATCCCTTACGGCAATAATCCTGTAATCTTCGCTCCTGTATAGCTCGTCATACAAAAGCGACATGCTTTGCACCCTGTTTGCCGCATCTTCAAGGGCCGCTTTAACGGGTTCTTTGCTGCTCATGCCGGCTTGCAGTGACAAAAGGGAGCGTATGGTATTCATGTTGTTTTTTATCCTGTGGTGAATTTCCTTTAATAGCAGCTCTTTTTCTGCTAGAAGGGCCATTATTTTGCTTTCTGCCTCTTTTTGCTGGGAATTGTTCAAAACAAAACAGGAAATACCTATTATTTTTCCGTCCTTGTCCCTTATTGGAGACCAGTAGTCCAGCCAGCTTTGGCGCGACAGCTCTTCGTCCCCGTAATCTTCTTCCAATACAAAGCTTTCTCCCTCTAGCACCCTGTCAAAGTTCTTTCTGGCCTTTATGCTGTCCTTGTGCTCGCCTATAACATCCAGCATGCTCATGCCTATAGCAATTTCCTTGCCCCAAATTTGCTTCATTACTTCTTTATGCTTTGTGTTGAATGTCAAATACATGTATTCCCTGTCCAGCGCAAAAATGATTACATCAGGGGAGCTTTCCATAATGGAAGTCAGCAGGGTTTTTGTCATTGCCAGGGATTCTTCTGTCTTTTTAAGCTCGTCAATGTCCAGATGAGCTCCCATGATCATAACCGGTTTGCCATGCTCGTCATATTCAAACACTTTGCCTATATCCCTTATCCATTTATAGCTTCCGTCTTTGGTTTTAAGCCTGAAGCTGGTCTTGTATGATTCGGTTTTGCCTTGCGTAAAATCGGCAAAGGCCTTTCTGGTTTCTTCATAATCTTCCGGATGCATAAGACCCAGGGTATAGTCAAAATCGTCCTTTACTTCTTCCTTGCTGTAGCCCAGCATTTTTGCCCAGCGTCCGCTGCGGCTTACTTTACCGCTTTTTATATAATAGCTCCATTCACCCATGCCGCTTATTTCTGCTGCAAACTCCAGCTTCTTCTGGTAATCCAGCATTTTTTCTTCCGTCTTTTTTTGTTTGTCAATATCCTGGTGGGTTCCCAACATGATGGCTGGCTTGCCTTCTTTGTCATAACTGTATACTTCTCCGCAGTCCAGTATCCATTTGTAAGCGCCGCTTTTGGTTTTCATCCGGTAATCTATTTTAAAAGAAGATGCCAGACCCGAATTGAAATCTTTGACCGACGCTGCTACCTTATCCCTGTCGTCGGGGTGTTGCAGCTCTATACCTGCCTCAAGGGTATTGTCTATTTCTTCAGGGCTATAGCCAAGCATTTTTGCCCAACTGTCGCTTCTCTTTATTACTCCCGTTTTAACTGTATATTCCCATTCTGCCAAGCCAGTAAGCTTGATTAAAAACTCCAGCCTTTTCTGGTATTTTTGCAGTTGTTCGTCGGACTCTCTTCTTTCTGTAATATCAACAGCCACGCCCAAAACTCCCTTTATGCTGCCGTCCAGTCCAAACAGGGGAATTTTGGAAGTGTCATACCAGGAAACTTTCATGTTTTTGCCATGTTGACTCTCTATAATATGCAGCCTTGGCTGCTTTGAGTTCATGGTGGCAATATCGTCTTCTCTGTACTGTGCGGCTTCCATGTTTTTCCACGGCAGGTCAAAGTCGGTTTTTCCTAATAATTCATTTTTGGAATCAAAGCCCGCACTTTTTGCAAAGGTGGAACTGCAACCCTGATACACAAAGTTTTCGTCCTTCCAGAATATGATCCCCGGAAAACTGTCCACTATGTTTTCCAGGACCTGGGAGCGCTCATGTAGCGTTTTGGACTTTTCCAGCAGTTCCTGGCGGGCATTGAACAGCCTGAATGCCATTTTAATTGAAGCATCCAGCACCGTAATGGAAGAGTTTTTAACCACATAACCATAAGATGTAATATTTTCTGTTTTTTCCACCACTTCCGGTTCCGTATGCGAAGACAGGAAAACTATGGGCATGGCTCTTTCTTTTAGGATCAGCTCCGCAGTTTCCGTTCCGTCCATGCCGGCACCAAGATTTATATCCATTAACACAAGGTCTATTTGGCTGTCTTTTTGCACAAGCTGGAGAGCGCTTTCTCCGTTGTATACTGTTTTTACAGTATAGCCATACTTTTCTAGCTGCATTTTTTCATTCATGGCCAGAATGACTTCATCTTCTACAAGGAGTATGATTTTATTTGCATTAGCCTGCATGGGCACTCGGTTTTATAGTCATTTGACAATAAGTATATAGCAGTTTGTAAAAATGGCAATTCCCTGCTAGAATTTTATCTGATAAACAGCCGTATGGAACCGGGGCAAAAGCTGTTTGCCACAGGGCTGGCAGGCGGGCTGTTAAAGAAAAATAAAATAGAGGGCCTCTAAAAACTTCAGTTTTTGGGGATCTACCATTATGTAAGCGTAAATCCTGTAAGGATTTACAAAGGGCACCTCGAAAAATTAAACGAGTTTTTAGAGGTGCCCAACAGCCTTTTATATATAAGCAATGGCTTCGATATTAAAAAAACCATGCTATAATAGACAGTATGAACACTTTACAATTTAACCCCAACAGCCCGTTTTTATACGGCCTGGCTGTTTTGGTCATTGCTTTTATCCTTGTCCAGTCTGCCTATTTTCTTTTTCATGCCATTAAAAGGGCAAAAGCCATTGGCATGGACAGCCGGACTATCAAAAGAACAATTGGCTCCACAAGCTTTTTTACCGTTGCACCAGCAGTGTCCATCCTGCTTGGAGTGCTTAGCCTGGCCCAGTTCTTGGGCTTGCCACTGCCATGGATACGCTTGAGTGTGATAGGCGCCATTACCTATGAACTGCCAGCAGCCACAAGTACAGCCCAAGCCCTGGCAATCTCCCTATCGCAGACTATAAGCGAAGCAAAAAATTACAGCGCCATAGCCTGGGTCATGACCCTTGGCATAATGCCAAGCATAGTGTTTACGCCAATACTCATAAAAAGGATTCAGAAGGGTGTGGTAAACATAAAGACAAAAGACTCGGCATGGGGCAATATTTTCATGACCAGCCTTTTTATGGGAATGATATCGGCTTTTTCCGGCATGGTTTTTTCAAGGGTAAAAGAAGGACTGCCAGGCCTTCTTCCGGTGGCAGTTCTGGCCGTATCCGCAGTCATAATGGCTTGTTGCGGATTTTTTGTCCAGAAAAAAGGCTGGAAATGGCTGGAAAATTACGCTCTGCCCTTTTCCATGCTATTGTCCATGGCCTTTGCGGCAGTAGCTTATCCTTTTTTCAATGCTTAGGAGAGAATCATGAACTTTGAGGAATATAACGAACTGACCCACAAGCGTGGAAAAATCTGGATATGGAGCGCCGCTAGCCTGATACTTTTTGTACCTGTAGCGCTGTCCGTAAAGTACAATGCATGGCCCGGATTTGTGCCTGTTTTAAAAGGGCTGCTTGGAGTGGCTCCTATTTTCTGGACGGTGGGCATTATAGAAATCATTACCTTTACGCCCATGCTGGGTACCGCAGGCACCTATTTGTCCTTTGTAACGGGCAATGTAACAGCCCTAAAAGTCCCTGCAGCCTTGAACGCAATGGAAAGCGCCGGCTTTAATGCGGAAACAGAGGAAGGAGAAATCATATCCACCATTGCGATTGCTGTTTCTTCCATAGTGACCACAATAATAATTTCCATGGGCGTGTTGCTTTTTATTTATATACAGCCTCTTTTGTCCAGTCCGGCCCTGAAGCCGGCTTTTGACAATATACTGCCAGCCCTTTTCGGAGGGCTTGGTATTGTGTATATAAGCAAAAACTGGAAGATCGCCGTTGCGCCGGTGGTATTCATGATAGCTTTATTTGTTATGGTGCCGGGCCTGGCATCTTCGGTGGGGATACTGGTGCCAGTGGGGATACTTATAGCTTTGGGCTTTGCCCGTATCATGTACAAAAAGGGCTGGCTTGAATAAAAGCCAAACTGGCAAACGGGACTGCCAGTAAAGAACAGTCAATGGCAGCCCCGGCAAAATGAGCTTTTATTTGCAGCCCTTTTTGGCATGCCATTTTACAAGGGCTATCTGCTCACTGGTTTCCGGCGCGGAAAAAGCGCTTTCTACAATGGTCCTGGCCGGCTTTTCTTCAAAACCCAGGCAATGCAGAATGCAATTGGCAAAAGTGCCTGTCCTTCCAATTCCGCCGGCGCAATGGACAAGTACCTTTTTGCCCGACTTTATATGCTCTGCTGTTGCCTTTGCCAAAGCGGCAAATGCGTTTTTGTCAGCAGGCACAGACATGTCGGGAACAGAAAAAATGCTTATTTGTGCAGAAAGCTTTCCGGACTCAATAGTGCTAAAGTACTCGGGGGATTTCCATGAAATTTCTTCTTCTCCGGCAAGGCTGATTATTTGGTCAATGCCTTCTGCCATCATCCATGAGCAAAACTCTTGCCACGGCTCATGGCGCCCCGGCATGCTGTGAAGATAAAGTCTGCCTTTAATTTTGTCGCCCAATTCTGGTATTCTGAACAATATTGCATGCTTCCTTTTAAATGCGCCGCAAAACGAGCTGCTTATTAACAAGTCTTGAATATAGCTATTTTTAATATAAGCAAGTTGGGAAGACATGACAAATTTTAATGGAATTATAAAAAGTTGAATAAACAAAAAACCCGCCATTATTAATGTTAATGGCGGGTTTGCGGCCTAGAAGACTTGAACTTCCATGCCTCTCGGCACTAGCACCTCAAGCTAGCGTGTCTACCAGTTCCACCAAGGCCGCTTGCAAGCTGCTGTTCGTTTATAATCCAGCTTTTATACCTGAAAGCCCTTTCTCTTGTCAATAGAGTATTCAGATTCTTATACGCGTAATTTCAGTGCAGCGCTTGTCCCTGTCTACGGTGAACAAGGCTCCGGACAGCATAGCAGGGCCTTCTGCACTTTCCATTCTTATAGGCATCTGGCTAAGGTTCCTTTTTATGCAAGGCCCTGTTTTTACCCCTATGACAGAGTCCACAGGGCCGCACATGCCAAGGTCGCCAATATAGCCGCAGCCTTTAGGCAATATCCTCTCGTCTGCTGTCTGTACATGGGTATGCGTGCCCGCAAAAACGGAAACCCTGCCATCCAGGTACAGGGACAGGGCTTCTTTTTCTGCAAAGGATTCCGCATGAAAGTCCATAATGACTATATAGCCGTCTGAAAGGCGGTCCAGCAAGCTGTCTGCTACATCAAAAGGCGAGTCAATAGGCCTCATGTTTTCCCTGCCCTGCAGGTTTACAACAGCAAAGCCAAACCCGGCTTTTTGGACAATAATAAGTCCCTGCCCCGGAGCAATGGCAGGGTAATTGGCCGGTCTCAAAAGCCTTGCTTCCCTTTGGAGCAGCTCTTTTATGCCATCCTTTTCCCAAATATGGTTGCCGCTTGTTATTACATCCACTCCGGCATCAAACAACAGCTCCGTATTGTCCCTTGTAATGCCTAAACCAGAGGCAGCATTTTCTCCGTTGCAAACACAAAGAACAGCCCCGCTTTCTAAAAGCAGGGCCGGCAATTTATCTTTTACCGCTTGCAGACCGCTGTCGGCTACAATATCTCCAAGCATCAATATTTTTGCAGTTTCTGTCATATAGTGCATCCAATACCCTTCCCGCCAGGCGGCTTTGCCTGCCGGCTGGCGGAGGGCTGGTGTTTTAGCGGGCGTATTCCACTATTCGGGTTTCCCTAATAATGGTTACTTTTATGCGCCCGGGATAACGCATATCTGTCTCGATTTTCTTTGCAATGGACTTGCACAATTCTTTTGCGCTGTCGTCGGTAACTTTTTCGTTATTTACAATTATTCTGAGTTCCCTGCCAGCCTGGATGGCAAAAGCCTTGTCCACTCCGGTAAAGCTTTCTGCTATGTTTTCCAGGTTTTCCAGGCGTTTCACATAATTGTCTATGGTTTCTCGCCTGGCACCAGGCCTGGCTGCCGATATGGCATCCGCAATCTGGCAGATTACACTTTCTATACAGATAGGCTCTATGTCCGCATGGTGTGAACCAATGGCATTAATAACCCTTGGGTCTTCTCCAAGCTTTCTGGCCAGGTCCATGCCAATTTCTGCATGGTTTTGGTCCGAATCGGATTCTATACCCTTGCCTATGTCATGAAGCAGGGCTCCGCGCTTGGCCAGTTCCCTGTTGGCGCCCACTTCCGCAGCCAGCATCCCCGCTATAACCGCCACTTCCTTGGAATGCGCAAGCACATTCTGGCCATAGCTGGTCCTGTAATGCAGCCTGCCCAAGGCTCTGATAAGCTCTGGGTTCATGTTATGCAAGCCCAGGTCAAATACCACCTTTTCGCCTTCATCATAAATTTTTTGTGATATTTCCTTGCTAACCTTCTGGACAATCTCTTCTATCCTGGCAGGGTGTATTCTGCCATCGGCAATAAGGCGTTCAAGTGAAACCTTGGCTATTTCCCTTCTTACCGGATTAAAGCAGGAAATAACTACTGCCTCTGGTGTATCGTCAATTATTACATCCACCCCGGTCAGTGTTTCCAGGGACCTTATGTTTCTGCCCTCCCTGCCTATAATTCGGCCCTTCATTTCGTCTCCCGGCAGGGAAACACTGGACACGGTGGACTCTGCGGTCACATCTGCGGCCAAGCGCTGCATGGTATACACAAGTATCTCCCTCATGCGCTTTTCTGCAGTTGTCTGAGCCTCAAGTTCAATTTTGTTCAGCAAACTCTGTGCATCATGGCGGGCTTCGCTTTCAAGCCCATGAATAATAAGCTTTTTGGCTTCTTCTACTGTCAGACCGGATATTCTTTCCAGTTCCTGCCTGTAACGCTCTTCCTGGCCTTCCAGAAAACTTTCTTTTTGGGAAATGTTTTTAAGCCTGTCGTCCAGTGTCCTTTCCTGTTTTTCTATTCCTTCAATTTTTTTGTCCAGGTTCTCTTCTTTTTGGATCAGACGTCTTTCATAGCGTTGAATCTCAGCTCTTCGCTCTCTTGTATCCCTCTCTTGTTGGTTTCTCTCCCTGATGAGTTGATCTTTGGCCTCCAGCAATATTTCTTTTCTTTGAGCCTCGGCCTGTTTTATCGCATCCTGCGTTATACGCGTCGCTTTTTGTTCCGCAGACGTAAGTTGAAATCTGGCATAAAGCCAGCGGATCATCCACCCCAGGAAAATACCGGCAAGAGGAAGGGCTATAAAATAAATAGCCATTCCAGCCTCCCGCTT
>JAKPMS010000097.1 GCA_029548805.1 Spirochaetota bacterium
CCACAATTACTACAAGTTATACCGGATAAAAGAGCCTTTAGTTAACTTTGTGCATGCTGAAGCGGCAGGGCTTCCTTTATTTATGATAGAGGAAGAGTTAAAAGGCTACTATGAGGACAGAAGGTTTTTGTCTAAGCTAAATCTAAGTGATGAAGAGAAAAGGATTTGGCTAAAGCAAGCCAAAACACCCCTTAAAGAAAAGCCTGACTATGTGCCCAAGTTTGCCCAGGTAGCTTGATATTAAGCTTTGGGGAACTACCTTTATATTCCGGTTGAAATAAAAGCTGCTTCTGACATACAATGCCATTCTTGAGCCCTAAAAGGAGTACTTATGAACCCGGAAGAGAACAGTACAGAATTAAGCATGGAAGAAGCCGAGATAGCCCTGTCTGAACAGCAACTGGTACGTAGGGAAAAGCTTTTAAAACTGCAGGCAGAAGGCCGTGATCCTTTTGCCGCTGTAAGGTGGAACCACAGCCACCACTCTTCTTTTATAAAACAAAACTTTGAAGCTTTGGAAAATCAGGATGTGTCCATAGCCGGCAGGATAATGAGCTTCAGGGATATAGGAAAGGCATCCTTTATTGACCTTCAGGATAAGGAAGGCAGGATTCAGGTATACCTGAACGCAGAAGGCCTTGGCGCGGAAGAATATGCCCATGTAAAAAGCTGGGATATGGGGGACATAATAGGTGTAGAAGGTTATGTGTTCAAAACGAGGCGTGGAGAAATATCTGTACACGCAAAGCGCATGGAACTTTTGACAAAAGCCCTGGAACCCCTGCCGGAAAAGTATCACGGACTAAGAGACCCGGAGCAGCGCTACCGCCGTCGTTATCTGGATTTGGTAATGAACAGCCAAGTTATGGAAACCTTTAAAAAGCGCACCATTATAATAAAAGCATTCAGGGATTATCTGGACAATGTTGGTTATCTGGAAGTGGAAACACCAGTATTGTCCACCATTGCATCGGGAGCTGCTGCCAGGCCCTTTGTTACAAAATCCAATGCGCTTAATTTGCAGCTGTACCTGCGCATAGCCACCGAACTGTATCTAAAGCGCTGCATAGTGGGCGGTATGGAAAGGGTTTACGAAATAGGCAAAAACTTCCGCAACGAGGGCATAGATATACGCCATAACCCGGAATTTACCATGATTGAGCTTTACCAAGCCTATGCTGACTATAACGATATGATGGAGCTTTGCGAGAACCTGTGTGCCTCAGCCGCCTTAAAAGCCTGCGGCAGTACCAAGGTAAACTACCAGGGTACGGAATTAGAGTTTGCAGCCCCATGGCGCAGGCTAAGCATGATGGATGCTGTCAGGGAATACGGCAAAATCGATTTTTCTTCTGTAAAAAATGACGAAGAAGCCAGAGAGCTGGCAAAAAAACACGGCCTTGTGGAAGAACTTAAAAAAAAGCTTGAAGATTGCAGTAAGGGCGACATTCTGAATGCCGCTTTTGAAAAGTTTGCAGAAAAGGAGCTTATACAGCCTACATTTATACTTGACTACCCGGCTGATATATCGCCCTTGACCAAACAGAAGCCGGGAGACCCCAGCATGACAGAGCGCTTTGAAGCCTTTGTATACGGCAGGGAGCTGGCAAACGCATATTCCGAGCTGAATGACCCCATAGTACAAATGGACCGCTTTAACCAGCAGGCCAAAGAGAGGGAGCTTGGAGACGATGAAGCCTACATGCTGGATGAAGATTTCGTGTCCAGCCTGGAAGTGGGCATGCCTCCCACCGGCGGCATGGGCATAGGAATGGACAGGCTGATCATGTTTTTGACAGATTCTTACAGCATTAGGGATGTAATCCTGTTTCCTACCATGAAACCAGTGCAATAAAAGCTGTTTTCTGTTTTATTTAAAAGACTGTCTGTATTATACTGTAGCTTATATGACAGATAGTAAGGTCAGCCTTCAATATATTGCTGACATTTTAAAAACATCAGCTTTCTTTTCCTCCTTTTTGCCTGATGAGCTGAGTTGGCTTGCGGGCAAATCCTTTTTGGCATTGCATGAAAAAGACTCGGTGCTTTTCAGAGCCGGAGAAACTGCAAAGCGTTTTTTTATGGTAAAGTCTGGCACCGTGCTTGTGTCCAGGCTGGATGAAAAAGGCCAAAGAGAGGAAATGGCCCGTTTTGTATCCGGAGACACGCTGGGTGACTTTGATTTTTCTCGTGGGGCTGTATATGACGCAGAAGCAGTATGCGATGAAGCTTCCGAGTTGCTGGTTTTCCCTGCCCCAAATTTGACAATGCAAAGCATAATGAAAGAAAAGCCGGATGTTGCTAACAAGATATTGCTCAGGGCTGTCATTATGATAAGTTCCAGGGTTCGTTCCACCCAGGCCCTGATATCTGACAATGCCCCTTGGGTACGGGAGCTGCGCCGCCAGGTTTATACAGACTCAGCCACTGGCCTTTGGTCCCGCAATTTTCTGGACGATGAATTTCTGCAAAGCCTTGGCGCTCCATCGGCCTTGCTGCTTGTCAAACCGGACCGCTTCAAGGAGCTTTGTGATACCTGGACCCATTCTGCGGGCGATTTTGCAATGGAAAAAATTGCGGCTATACTTAAAAATGAAGCCAGGGCCATGACTGCAGCCTGGGCAATACGCTTAAAAAGCAACGAAACGGCAATAATAGCCAGCTATTGCAGCAAGACAGAAGCACTCGGCTTGGCCGAGCGTATAGCCCTGTCCTTCCAGCAGATGGATTTGGGCAGCGTAACCGGCAATTCCGGCTTCAAATTGAGTGCAAGCATGGCTTTGAGTATATGGCCGGACGACGGCAAGGTCTTTGGAGAGCTATTGGACCATACATACGGCCTTTTAATGAAGGTATGGAAGGAAGGCGGAAACCAAATATTTATATATTCTGATGACAGTAAAGCCTGCATAGACGCAAAGGATGGATCTTAAGCATGAACATCATTGCAAAATCCATAAAAGACAGCCCGCTTTTTACCGGCATGAATAGTCTGGAACTCAATATGGTATCAGCCTTCCTGGAAACAAGGAAATACAAAAAGGGAGAATACATTTTCAAGCGGGGAGAGTTAGGAACAGAAATGTTCATAGTAAAAAGCGGCAGGATAAGCTCCATGGTTCTGGACAAGGATGGCAATGAAAGGGAGCTTTACGAGTTTGCCTCTGGCAGGTTTTTTGGTGAAATGTCCATAATAGAGAACGAATCCAGATCGGCCAGCTGCATTGCCAGGGAAGATAGCGAAGTTTTTGTTCTGGACGAAATCGATTTTTACCGGCTTGTGCAGGAACAGCCCATGCTTGGCTCCAAGATGCTTTCATCCATGGCCAGGGTCATGTCGGGCTGGCTGGACGAGGCTTCCGGCTTTCTTCATGACCTTGTACGCTGGGGAGAAAGCGCAAGAAAAAGGGCTGTCAGCGATGAGCTTACGGGCTTGTTCAACAGGCGTTTTTTGGAAGAAGTATCCAGGTCCCGCTTTTTAAGGGCTGGAGCTGAAGCTCCCATTTGCTCGGTACTCATGCTGGATCTGGACTATTTTCACAACATCAACGAAAACTATGGCAGCCAGGCGGGTGACTCCGTAATCAAGCTTGCCGGAACCAAATACAGTCTTTTGGTAAGAGAGGGGGATGTGGCATCCAGGCTGGCCGGAGACGAGTTTGCCTTTTTTATGCCGGAAGCCGGGCCCAAAGATGCCGCAATTCTGGCCGAGCGCATACGCAGGGCCACGGAAGAGCTGTCCATGGAATTGGTGGATAAAAAAGGCCAAACAAATAGGCTTAAACTGTCAGCCAGTATAGGTCTTGCATCCAGCCCAGCCGACGCCACAGACCAGGCCGGCCTTTTTGCTGCCGCAGACAAGGCCCTTTTTAAAGCTAAGGAACAGGGCAGAAACAGGGTGTTTGCTTTCTCCCAGTAACAGTCTATGTAAAAGTCTTTATTCCCGCAATGCTTTGTCTACTGCTTCCATGGCCTTGGATGCTCCAAGCGGAATAAAAACATCACTTATCCTGCCGCTAAACTCGCTTGGTTCGGGGTTTATCTCTATAACCTTTCCGCCCCTTGCTTTTACGGTACCGGGTATGGCGGCAGCCGGATAAACAAGACCCGTGGAGCCTATAACAAGGCAGAGGTCTGCCTTGTTGCTTGCATCAAAAGACAGACTGTAAGGCTTTTCCGGAATGCCCTCTCCAAAAAATACAAAGTCGGGCTTTAGTATGCCTCCACAGGAGCAGCGGGGAGGCATGGCATCTACAAGCTCTTTCTTTGCCCCGAAGCTTCTGGAACAGCGCAGGCATACAAGGCTGTCGCAGGAGCCGTGGAATTCGGCCAGCTTTTCTGTTCCGGCCCTTGTATGAAGGCCGTCTATATTCTGCGTAATTACAAGCTTTAGCATGCCCTGTTTTTCCCAGTTTGCCAGAATTTCATGGGCCCGATTTGGTTTTACATCCATTGTGAATTTGTAAAACAGTTCCCTTATGGTTTTCCATGCTATTTCCGGTTCCCTTAAAAAAAAGCCAAGCTCTAGGTGGCGCTCGTCATAAGAGCCCCATACACCGCCCTCGCCCCTGAAACTGGGGACTCCGGATTCCACAGATATTCCTGCACCCGTAAAGGCTATCATGTATTTCGACTTCCTTATCAAAGCTGCAGCCTCTTGTATGGAACCCTGGATATCCGTTTTTTTCATTCAAACTCCTTTGGATAAAAACTTGTAAGCCATTTGTAGTTCCCCAAATCTTAGTGTTAGAGCCCGTTTTACAAAAATATGGGCATATATTGTATAGGCTAGGAAGACTTCATACAACATATGGTACCTAAAAGAGCTTACAACAATCTTCTGGGAACTATATAAGCTATCAAGGCAATGGCATAAAGGACAGGCAGATGAATCAAATAAATTTTAAGCGAATGTTTGCCAAGAAAAGCCAAAAACCATAATGCACCGGATGCAAAAGCGGGGCATTTAAGGACAGGCTTTGCTTTTAATGGCGTTTTATGCTGCAAGCCTAAGTCATGACCTGCTATTCCAAAAGCACAAAAGGCAAACCATGGCAATATTGGCAGATAGTCAGCGGGATAGAGGCCCACGGGTCTGAAGCCAAGCCAGGCCAGCCAGAAAAAATCAAAACGCATTTGTCCAATATAAAGCCCCAAAAGGAGGCTTGCAGCCCCTATCAGCAATGCCAAAACCGGCTTGCCGCTTATAGGATAGCCCAGTATTGAGGCAACAGCCAGTAGATGCAGCACTCCAAAAAAAACAAAGCCTTTTCCTAGCACTGGCCAGGTGGCAATGCTTATTGCCGCGGCAATGATGGCCAGCTTTATGGCCCGTATTGCAAAAACCCTAAAGCCCGGGTTTCCCGCTTTTTTGCCGGCCAGGTTCCAGCCGGATAGGAAAATAAATCCGGCCGCTATAAAACGCGGAAAAATCCACCAAAATCCGGTATAGAACTCCAGTTTTACAAAAGCGAACATGACAGCGATGTATACTGTATGGTATAAAACCATAAGAAGAATCAAAGTACCGCGTATGGCATCAATGTTTCTGGATCTGGGCATGGTTTTAGTATATCCGGAATTTTGATGCTTGCACAGTTTCAAGGAAGCACATGGGCAATACGGACATAATAGACGGCAATTTTTTTAAGGAAATAAAAAAGCCTTTGAGTTTTTATATATTGAGGCATGGAGAAACTATGTCCAATTCGGAAGGCCGTATTCAGGGACGCTCCGAATGCTTTTTGAATGACAAAGGCAAAAGCCAGGCAGCAATGCTGGCGGAATACCTGAAAGACAAAGGCATAAAGCGCATTTTTCATTCACCTCTGGCAAGGGCGGCTGAAACCGCATCCATTATTTCCAGAGAGCTTGGATATCCGGAAGCTGAAGAAGAAAGCTTGCTGATAGAGCTGGACACCGGCATTTTTACCGGAAAGACCTTCCATGAAATAGGGCTGGAGTATCCTGACTTGCTAAAGGAGTTCATGTACAAAAGCTGGGATGTTGTTCCTGCCGCGGAGTCTGCGCTTCTTTTGTATAGCAGAGCCTGTGCAGCATGGACCAAATTGAAGCAGGCCGCCATGGAATCCGGCGGCTCTGTGGCTGCAGTCAGCCACGGCGGCTTTATTCAATGGCTGTTCAGGTCAAGCTTTGGGCATAAAAGCTGGATGCCATTGATAACTACAGGCAATTGCTCCGTGTTTGAGCTTTTTGTCCGGGGCGGGGACGGCATTAATCCGGTGTACATGCAATGGAAAGAGATAAACATGCTTCCGGCAAAGGGATGCAGCACAGCCTCCATGACCTTATAAAAAAACCCCGACTGTTTTAGCCGGGGTTTTTTATAAGGGGACCTCTAAAAACTTCAGTTTTTAGAGGTGCCCATAAGCCAAAAGCTTATGCTTTTTTGGTTTTTCTTGTACGCATTACTTGTATGACTATGCCCAAAGCTAAAAGACCCAGTCCTATAACATCACTGAATGCACCAGGATAAACCATCAAAATTCCGCCAAAGGCCATGAGTATGCGTTCCCACCATTTGGATGGACATACCATATAGCCCATAATTCCGGAAGATACACCTATCATGCCAAGCATGGATGTAATAACCATCTGAATGGCTGGCAGCAGTTTTATGTCCACAAGCAGCATGGCCGGGTTTAAAACAAAAATATACGGAACCAGGAAGGCCGCAATGGCCAGTTTGGATGCATTGAGCCCGGTTTTCATGGGGTCGGCCTTGGCTATTCCGGCACCGGCAAAGGCGGCAAGGGCCACCGGCGGCGTTACGTCGGCAATAATGCCAAAGTAGAATGCAAACATGTGGGCCGGCAAGACTATGGCTAAGGCATCAATGGGCAGCTCGGGGTACTTCTGCCTTAGTATCATTATTATGGCCGGAGCAGCTATGGTAGAAGTAATTATATAGTTGGCAGTAGTAGGAATGCCCATACCCAGAATAATACTGGTAAGCATGGTAAATACAAGCGTAAGCAGGAGGTTCCCGCCGGCAGCTTTTACCAGGACCGTTCCCAGTTTTAAACCAAGGCCGGTTTTTGTAACCACGCCTATGATGATACCCGCACAAGCTGTAGCAGCCAAAACTCCTATGGCGCTTCTGGCGCCAGACTCCAGGCCTCCCACTATTTCTTTGGTAGAAATTTTAGATTCTTTCTTTAGAAGATGCAAAACAATCATGGCTATGGCCAATATTGTCAGCGCTCCAATAGGGGTAATCTGTGTAAAGTACTTTAGCAGCCCGCTTGCGCCATAGGGCCCCACCTTGAATATGGGCTTGATTACGGCAAACAGCACCAGCATTGCTCCTATGGGCAAAGGAGCCCACCAGCCAAGTATGGCCGCAGCTATGGACAGCACTATGGCATAAAAGGCTGCAAGCATTGGGGTGTAGCCCGATACCAAAAGCCATATTATTCCGATCAATGGCAGCATCAGATAGCCCCTGCCAAAGAAAATTTCCTTAAGGTTTGGGAGTTCCTCTTTTGTAAGGCCCCTTAAGCCAAGTTTTTTGGCTTCAAAATGCACACCAGCCCATACCCCAAAATAATACAGAATAGCCGGAATGACAGCCGCGCCAATTATTCTTACGTAAGGAATACCGGTCATTTCTGCCATAAGGAAGGCAGCTGCTCCCATGATGGGCGGCATAAGCTGGCCTCCGGTGGATGCGGTAGCTTCTACCGCACCGGCAAACTCGGGCTTGTAACCAAGGCGCTTCATCATTGGTATGGTAAAGGAACCGGTGCCAACCACGTTTGCTACAGAGCTGCCGGAAACCGTACCCATAAGGCCGCTGGACAAAACGGCCACCTTGGCTGGTCCTCCAACCTGACGCCCCGCCAGGGAGTTGGCAAGGTCGATAAAGTACTGTCCTAGCCCTGTTTTTTCCAGATATGCACCAAACAATATAAAAAGGAATATGAAGGTGCTGGATACACCAAGGGGTACGCCAAAAATGCCTTCTGTTGTAAAAAACAGATGCTGAACAAGGTCGGGTACATCCACGCCTCTGTGTGCCAGCTGGCCTGGCAGCCATGGACCGACAAATGCATATACAATGAACAGGCTGGCAATAATTATTATGGGCAAACCGACTATACGTCTTGCCGCTTCCAATACCAAAAGTATGCCTATAACTCCCACTAGCATGTCGGCAGTTGTGGCTGTTCCCGCCCTAAGCACCAGCTGTCCGTAGTTTGCAATGATATACATGGGCACAAGGGCTCCGATAACAGCCAGCGCAAGATCAAATGGATGCAGTTTTTGCTTGCTCCATTTTTGACTTGTAGGATAAAGCAAAAAGATTAAGGCCAAGCCAAAGGATAAATGCACTGCACGTTGCAGCATCGCATCCAGAACTCCAAAAAGAGCCGTATACAGCTGAAAACAGGAAAAGGTAATGGCCAGGGCAGACACTATTTTGGCCATCAGTCCGCTGTATTCTCTGAAATTGGCTTCCTTGTCGTATTTTTTCAGGATATCCAGGCCATTCCCTGTATCTACAGCAGCCTGTGTCGAATCACTCATCGCAGTATCTCCTTTTTAAGTAATTACTATAACTTGATGAATTTCAGCCAGATGAAAGCAAGTTTTTTTCGGCTGCCCTTAGTATCAGCAAACCCCCCACTTTTGCCCAACCAGTCAGCTTGTAGTATGCTTTGTCTTCCAGCCTTATGGCATGCCCAGGAACAGGAGAAACCCTTATTGCAATTTCTTTAAAGCTCCTGTTCGGGTACACCGTAAAACGGCCGTTTTCTACTGAAAACCCGTCATCCCCGTCATAGGGCATGCCCGTTGACAGCTGGTTAAACTGCATTCTTACAAGCCTGAGTATTCCTCCATCTTCCACAATAAATTCTTCGTCGACCGGAGATAGGTGTATTGAATGTATATAAGAAATAAAAAAGCCTTCGGGACATGCGATGGTAGCCAAAAGCCGTCCGGATTCATCATATACCCTTAAAGCCGGTCTTGGGCCGGTCCATACAGCCAAAGAGGCTGTACAGGCCAAAAACAACAATATTGCAGTAATTATTTTCATGTTAAAAAGAAACGGGTTCCTTATGGCAACCCGTTTCTTGATGTATCACTTTGCCAAATTACTTGTGTTTGCCGTAGAACTTCTCGGCTCCGGGATGCATCGGGATTCCCATGCCTACCTGGGCATTTTGAAGGGTGATCATGGCTCCAGCCTTTGCATGGGCAGCAGTAAGTCTTTCGCTGCCGGTTTTGGAGTACAAGGTCTGCAGCATCATTTCTACTGTGCCAGCGTCCATTTTGGAAGAAACGGCAATCATGGCCTGTACTGCTACAGTATTTACGTTCTTGTCTACGCCCTTATAAGAGCCGGCTTCCACGGTTCTTTTTGTATAGAAGGGATAGTTGGCCTGCAGTTTGCTGACAACAGCATCATCAATATTTACTACGCTGATGGTTTTGGAAGCAGCCACATCCTGTACGGCAGCAGTCGGATGGCCGGCTACCACAAAAGCTGCATCCACGTTTCCGTCTTTAAGATTGCTTGCAGCTTCGTTAAAGGACAAATACTGCACCTGAATATCTGCATAAGTTACGCCGGCCGCATCCATTATCTGCCTGGCATTGGCTTCAGTGCCGGAGCCGGCTGCGCCTACCGCAACCCTTTTACCCTTTAGGTCTGATACTTTTGTAATGCCGGAGCTTGCAAGAACAATAAGCTGGCAGGTTTCAGGATAAAGCACGGCTACGCCTTTAAGATCCGGATACTTGTTGTCTTTAAAAAGTTCAAGGCCGTTTACTGCATAAAAGGTAATGTCGTTTTGGCAAAAAATTACATCTGCCTTGCCTTCTTTAAGAAGATTGACATTGGCTACAGAAGCGCCGGTGGCCTGGACAGAAGCGTTCATGCCTTTAATGCCGTCATTCCATATGGCTGCCATGGCACCAGCCAGAGGATAATAAGTACCGCCGGTCCCGCCGGAAGCTATGGACACAAAGGTCTGCTTGGGGGCGCCGCATGAGATTAAGACTGCTGCAATAGCCAGAGTCAGGAGTATTACTCCAAGTTTCTTCATTACAATCCTCCTTGGGGAAAGTTCAAAAAGATCTATGCTAGCCAAAGAATTTTGGCTATTTCAGAACACGAGAGCTTAGTTTAACCTTGAATTGACCCAAGTGCAAGTAAAAAATAAGTAGTTCCCCAAATCTTATTGTAAGCCGCTATTGCTACAATATGCTGTATGATGTCCTACAAGACTATACAATATCTGGTAGAGATTTTTGTAAAACTGCTGTTAACACTAAGATTTGGGGAACTATAAAAATACCGCAAAAACAATTCTTGCCCGCTTGTCTATATGGCTGCTTGTTTTGGTACCCTTACTGAATTTTCTGCAAGCAAAACGGAAGTATCGGGCCCTACGCTGCCGCGTGCATACTGCTCTGTTGCCTTGCCCGGCCCGGTTTTCCAGTAGTTCAAAATCGGTTCAACAATTCGCCAGGCTTCTTCTGTTTCGTCAAACCGTATGAACAGGGTTGAATCCCCCGAGATGGCATCTCCAAGCAGCCGTTCATAAGGCCCAGGGCCCTTGAGGCGGCTTTCCCGGATCATGCCGACAAGCTCCTCGCTTACTGTTTCTTCCAGGCCCACCGCCTTGGAAGTAAAGCGCAAAACTGCCCCCTCCTCCGGTTCTATGCGCAACACCAGATGGTTTGCGTCTCCCCCCTTGCCATGCACCAGGGCTCCGCCCTTTTTAAAATGCACCACAATTTCCGTTTTGGACCTGTCCATAGCCTTGCCGGTTTTAAGGATAAATGGCACACCGCTCCAGCGCCAGTTGTCAACATCAAGCCTTAGGGCAACAAATGTTTCTGTAAATGAAGCAGGGTTTACAGCCGCCTCCTGCAAGTAGCCATGGTATTGGGCCCGCAAGGCCATGCCCGGGATCAGATCGCTTTTTATATGGGGAATGGAGCGCAAGACCCTTACTTTTTCTTCACGTATGGCTTCCTGGGACAAAAGATCGGAAGGAGCCTCCATGGCACATAGGCAAAACAGCTGCATAAGGTGATTTTGGAGCATATCCCTGAGTGCTCCTGTAGCGTCATAAAAGGCTCCCCTTTGGCCAATTCCGCCGCTTTCCGAAACCGTTATTTCAATTTTTTCTATATGCTTGCGGTTCCAAAGAGGCTCGAATATGGGATTAGCAAAGCGGAAATACAAAATATTCTGTACAGCATCCTTGCCAAGATAATGGTCAATCCTGTAAATGTCGTTTTCTTTGTAGTGTTCATGCAGCAGGCGGTTAAGCTCCCTGGCGCTGGAAAGGTCCGTGCCAAACGGCTTTTCTATAAGCAGCCTGCGGTAAGCTCCATTATAATCGGCCTTATGCCCTGCCAAGCCCGCCTTTGAAATCAGGGCAGCAGCTGTACCAAAAATATCAGGAGTACAAGCCAGATAAAAAAGGGCGTTGGTATTTTTATTGGCAAACCATGAGCTTTTAAGCTTTTTATAAGAACCGGGATCACAGGCATCGCCCTGCAGATAATGAATCCTGCCAACAAAGCCTGCCCAGCTGCCGGACTTGAAACAGGCGCCTGCCTGGGCACAGGTTTTTTTTAGCATGTCCCTGTAAGATTGTGTGTCCAGTGCTGTCCTGGCCAGCGCAATTACCCTGAATCTGGCAGGCAATTTGCCGTCATTATCCAGCCTGTAAAGGGCAGGAATAATTCGTCTTGTTGCAAGGTCTCCGGTTCCGCCTATCAGGACCAACAACTCGTCTTTTTCTGTATCCATTTTTTTTTCAGGCATGTTTTCCTCTGTGGCCGGTAAAAACACTATGGTTTGATTTTACTCCACAACGATATGTTCGTCATAGATACTGAAAACTTGAATGCTTTCCATCTTGAAAACCGGGCTTATAGCAATTAAAATCAGGGTAAGCATACAGGGCGCAATTGTTTTTGTATTGCTACGGCAACTGACGGGCATATTGAGCACTGGCTTTTGGCTGTCAGTTATTTAAATTTTGAGGCAGGCATCAAAAATACGGGAATTTTTGCTGCCTCCTTTGCTACGAAAGGCCAAACATGAATGATATTCTTGTTCATTCAGAAGCGGTATTGGGCTATGGCTTTATTCCCCCAAAATACCTAAAAGAGGGGGAAGATGAATACCGTATCCGCAACAGCCAACAGGACAAAGACCCGGATTCATACAGGGCTCTTCGTCATCGTGATGTGGAAATACTTATAAAAAACGGCAACCGCTGTTCGGATTGGGACAAGGTTCTTGTACGGGAGCCTTTTGATGCAACCCTGGTAAGAAATTGCGAGTTTGCCGGGCTTGTCCGTTTGGGCCGCCTTGAACGGATGGTGCTGGAGCATCATGACATGATGCTGCCCACTGGCATTTCCGATTCGCGCATTATTTCTTGCGACATAGGAGATGACTGCTCTATCCATGCCTGCAATTATCTTGCCCATTACATAATCGGGGATCGCTGCATACTGGTAAATAACGATGAAATACATGCCACAAACTATGCCAAGTGGGGTAACGGCATTTTAAAAGAAGGAGAGCCTGAAGATGTCAGGATTTGGCTGGACCTGATGAATGAGGCTGGTGGCAGGTCTGTCCTTCCTTTTGACGGAATCATTTGTGCGGATGCATATTTATGGGCCAAACGCAGGGAAGATACGCTGCTTATGGAACGCTTCCAGGAAATGACAGAAAACGCTTTTGATACACGCAGGGGGGCTTACGGAACAATAGGCTCCGGCTGTGTCATTAAAAGCACCCATATAATAAAGGATGTAAAAATAGGAGAGAGCGCCTACATAAAAGGTGCCAACAAACTTAAAAACCTTACCATAAACTCCAGCGAAACGGAGCGAAGCCAGATTGGAGAAGGCGTAGAACTGGTAAACGGTATAATCGGTTATGGCAGCAGAATTTTTTACGGATGCAAGGCTGTACGTTTTGTAATGGGCTCCAATTCCGCATTAAAATACGGAGCAAGGTTAATACATTCTGTGCTTGGAGACAATTCCACTGTTTCCTGCTGTGAAATGCTAAACAATCTAATATTTCCTGCACATGAACAGCACCACAACACCAGCTTTCTGGTTGCAGCCCTTGTAAGGGGTCAGTCCAATATGGCTGCAGGGGCCACCATAGGGTCCAACCACAACTCCAGGGCTGCTGACGGCGAAGTGGATGCGGGCCGGGGTTTCTGGCCGGGTCTGTCCACATCTGTTAAGCACAGTTCCCGCTTTGCTTCGTATTGCCTTTTGTCCAAGGGCATTTACCGTTATGAACTGAACATAAAGTTCCCATTTGCGCTGGTGGCAGATGACCCGGCCAGGGACAGGCTGGAAATAATGCCCGCTTACTGGTGGATGTACAACATGTACGCTTTGCTAAGAAACGAATCCAAGCTGATATCAAGAGACAAGCGTATTACAAAAGTGCAGAACATAGAGTTTTCCTTTTTTGCTCCGGACATTATGGAAGAAGCTTTTGAAGCCCTGGACCTGATAGAAGAGCTGGTTGGCAAGGCCTGGTACAAGGCTGAAGGAGCTGCGGAAGCCATGGCGGAAGGCTCGGATGAAAGGCTGGTAAAGGAAAAGGGAAGAGCTGTTCTTCTTGGCAAAAAGGAAGAGGTTGACGCGCTGGAAGTACTTGGCTTCAACATGGAAAATTCCAAAAGAAAGGTAGTAATCCAGAAGCCCAGAAGGGCATACAAGGCATATCGCCACATGCTCAGGTTCTATGCATTGAGGGTTCTAATTGACTATTTTGCGGAAAGGCCCGACTCCAGCTTTGAAGATGCGGAAGAAGTTCTGGCAGGAGAAAGAATACGCGAATGGGAAAACCTTGGAGGCCAGCTGGTTCCCAGAAACAAGGTGGAAACCCTTGTATCCGACGTAAAAAGGGGCGCAATTAATAATTGGGAAGAGATGCACAATGAATATGCCCGTCTGTGGGCGGAATACCCGCTGGACAAGGCCCAGCATGCATGGGCTTGCCTTTGCGACCTTCTGGGAGCGGACAGGCTTCAGGAAGAACAATTGTCCAAGGAAGTGGCCCGTTTTATAGACACAACGCGTTTTATAGAGGAGCAGGTATACCTTACCAGGCGCAAGGATTATATAAGCGAGTTTAAAAAAGCCACTTTCAGGGGAGAAGAAGAAATGCGGGCTGTGCTGGGCACCCCAGAATCCAATGTGTTTGTGCGCAAGGCCCATAATGACATGGAGCGCTGGAGGGCCAGGGCTGATGCGCTTTTGGGAAGGTTAAAGGGCGAGGACTGGACCCTGGACTGATCTGTCAGTCTGCTGTCAGCCTTCTATATCAAGAGCGCTTGGTTCGGCCTGGGATGCGTAAACGCTTTTGCGTTTTGCATAAGGGCCGCCTATGGTCATGACTTCCTTGCGCAGCATTTCCATACGCTGTTTTAAAAGGGCCCTGTTTTCAGCATTTTTGACAACGACCTTTTCTTTAAGATCGGACAAGGTGGTTTTAAGATCATCTATGCCTTCCGGCTCCGTTCCGGCGTAGGCTGCCCGGTACATGTCTTCAAGCGGGGCTATAACTTTCTGAACAGCAAATATCTCCGAAACAATGCCCTGTTCACGCTCCACATGGGATACAAGGGCATCCACATCGCCGGACTCTATGTCCGAGTGTTGCCTGTCAAGAACAGAAAGATATTCACTGAACTTGTCTCTTTGCCGTACAAGCAGTTCCCTGAAACGCTTAAGTATTGCTACTCGTTCTTCCAGCTCTTCTTTTGGAAGGCGGCTGTCCCTGGGCATAACTTAACCGGCTATATTGACACCGGAGCGGCGCTCTTCAGAAGAGCCCTGTGCCTTGGTCGCTGCTACCACCCATGCGGATGACAGATCTGCCAGCATGGTACGTACTGACTTAAGTTTGGCCAAATCCTTGGAAATATTGGCTTCTGTCAGTTCCTTGTTAAAATACACATAGATGGCAAACAGGTCCTTGGCTATATCTCCGCCTGCCTCAAAGTCCAGACTGGCCATAAGTTCTGTAATAATGTCCTGGGTTTTGCCCAGAGCCTGGTTGATTTTTTCTATATTGGCCGGCTTCTTTTTAAGGTCTGTATCCAGATAGTCAATAGCCCTGTCACATTGCTTAACGGCTTCTTCATACAGCATAACTACAAGCTGGGCAGGACCAGCGGTACGTACCCTGGTTTCTTTATAGGCTGCCAACGGATTTTGGGTCATTTCGATCTCCCCCTCCTGTGATCTCCTTCTTCAGCTATCGGAACGGAAAGCCCAGGCTTTAGGCAATTCGTGCATCGGAGAAAAAAAATTCCCCTGGCTGGCAAGTGCTTCATTCTTCTATTTTGCCGTATTCGTGCCATAGTTCTATTACCCTGTAAGCATTGTTTATGCGGGCGCTTGTTTCCGTGGCTTGTTTTTGGGCCAGCGGATCGGAACCGTGCTTGTCCGGATGGTGCTCTTTAAGAAGCTTTTTATAAGCCGTTTTTACTTCCGCAAAAGGGGCTTTGAAAGGCAGACCCAGGGTTTTATAGGCTTGGGCCAGTTTTGGGGGAGGCCCTGAAGAAGCTTTGGAACTTTGTGCCCTGAATTGCGCCTCTCTGGCTTCTTTTTCTTTGCGAAGCTGTTCCTGCTTTTCTTTGTCGTCTTCAAGATAGGCATCCAGTTCAGCCATGGCTTCGTCCAGAAACGGGTCCCCGCTCCCAAAAGAGCTGTTAGCAAAAGTCGAGCCGGAGTCCTGGGAAGTCCAGGACCTGAGTAAATTGCCAAAACGGTCAAAGAGTTGATCGATACTAGACATATTTATTATACTTTAGCTCAAGCCTTGCTCCTAAGCAATAGGGGCTAAAGAAAAGAAAGCCGGTTTTTGGCCGTTCTTGTTTTAGGAGTTAGTGCATATGACTTTTAACCCTACAGTGGCTGTTTATGGCGGAGCAAACATAGACATTCAGGCCATCAGCCACGAAGAATTCAGACTTGGGGATTCCAACCCAGGTGTATCCAGCATTTCTTTGGGCGGTGTTGGCAGGAATATTGCAGAGAATACTGCCAGGCTGGGGCTATCTACAGAACTTGTCACAGTGTTTGGAGGGGACGAAATGGCTTCGCAGCTGGCAGATGGCTGCCGAAGGGCCGGGGTGGAAGTAGGCCGTTCCCTAATCCTTCCAAACGAGACTACATCCCGCTATATATGTATTATTGGCCACGACGGGAAACTTGTTGGCGCTGTTTCTGCCATGGATATACTGGAACATTTTGGGCCTGAGCAAGTTTTGGCCCGCTCCGGGCCCGGAGACAGCGCGGAACTCGTTGTAATTGACACCAATCTGCGCCAGGACAGCATGGAGGCAGCTGCAAAAAGGTGGAAGGACAAAATTCTGGTGTTGGATCCGGTTTCGGAAGCCAAAGCTGCAAAGGCTATTCCTTTTTTAAGCTGCTTTTCTTTTGCCAAGCCCAATCTTGACGAAGCCAGGATATTGGCCGGTTTAAAGGCTATAAAAGCCGTGGATTTTGTGCGTCTGGACGAAAAAGGACTTCTGAAAATTACCCATGAGTCGGGACTGGCCCTGCTCAATGCCGGCCTAAAAGAAGTTTATATTTCTCTTGGCGCGCTTGGAATGGTGTGGTTCAATAGAAAGGAAGCAGGCCTTGTGCGTCCGCTAAAAATGCCTGTTGTCAATGTGTCTGGTGCGGGCGATGCAGCCAATGCCGCCATTATTTGGGGCAGCCTTAAAAAGCTGGATACGGGAGAAAAGGCGGCCTTGTCCATGGCTGCGGCAGGCCTGTCGGCAGCAAGCACTGCTACTGTATCGGAAAAAATGTCTGTGGCCCAAATAAGGGAACTGGCCAAAGGAGTAGAGCATGAACCCGTATATTGATGTCAGCAAGGAAGTAAAGGAAGCTTTGGCTTCCGGCAAAGCAGTAGTTGCTCTCGAGTCCACCATAATTTCTCATGGCATGCCCTATCCAAAAAACGTGGAGACAGCCCTGGCGGTAGAAGAAGTGGTAAGGGCCAAGGGTGCCGTACCCGCAAGCATTGCCATTCTTGGAGGAAGGCTAAAAGCGGGCCTGTCCAGGGCAGAAATAGAGTATTTGGGAAAAGCAGGGCTAAAGGTGGCCAAAGCTTCCCGAAGGGACATAGGGCGGCTGGTTGCTGCCGGATCGGACGGGGCCACCACAGTGGCTGCTACCATGATTATAGCAGCCATGGCAGGAATCAGGGTTTTTGCAACTGGCGGTATAGGCGGCGTGCACCGCGGCGCGGAAAGCAGCATGGACATATCTGCGGACCTTGAGGAGCTTGCCAGGACAAAGGTGCTTGTTGTTTGCGCGGGAGCCAAAAGCATACTGGACATACCCAAAACCCTGGAATACCTGGAAACCAAAGGCGTTCCGGTCGCAGTTTACAGGGGGACAGAATTCCCGGCTTTTTACACCAGCCATTCCGGAATAAAGGCCGAGCTGGTAATGGACAGCCCGGGAGAAATTGCCGGCATGGTAAAAGCCCATTGGGAGCTAGGCTTTGGAAGCGGAGCGGTGATAGCCAACCCCATACCCAAAGAAAGCGAAATGCCTGCAGATATAATTTCGGGCGCAATAGAAAAAGCATTAAAAGAAGCGGATAAAAACAGAATTCACGGCAAGGAACTTACCCCTTTTCTTCTGGCCAAGGTAAAAGAGCTTACCGGCGGAGACAGCCTGGAATCCAACATAGCTCTAGTAAAAAACAATGCGGCTTTGGCAGCTCTTATTGCTATTGAGCTGGAGGCATAAGGATTGCATAGTTCCCAGAAGATTAGTGTCAGCTCTTTTAGGTACCATATATTGTATGAAGTCGCTAAAGCCGATACAATATATGCCAATATTTTTGTAAAACGGGCTCTAACACTAAGATTTGGGGAACTATATAAGGATTGCTGTTGAAAAGGGCTTGTATGTATAATAAAAAAATATCTATTAAACTTTTTGCTATTAGCGCTGTTGCGATGCTTGCCTTTGTCCGGGATATTGCGGCGGAAGAAAAAATACGTTTCATAACCATGGGAGCAAGGGAAGGCCTTGTAAACCAGGGCGTTTCTGCAATGGTGCAGGACAAGGCTGGTTTTATTTGGCTTGGCACCCAGGGCGGCGTTCAGCGCTGGGACGGCAAAAGCTTTGTACTTTACGAAAACGAGCCATTCAACCCCAACTCTATTCCTCACAACCAGGTACAGTCCATGTATCTGGACAATGATGGAGAAACCTTGTGGATAGGTACTTACGGAGGACTGGCAAAAATTGAAAGCAGAACTGGCAAAATAAGCAGCTGGTCCCATGAAGACAAAAACCCAGACAGCTTGAGCAATGATATAGTCGTATCCATAGGGCAGGACAGCCTTGGCAGGCTTTGGGTGGGCACCCTTGACGGCCTGGACCGCAAAGAAGGAGAGCGATTTGTCCATTATAGGACAGGAAGCAACAGTGAAGGTGCGCTTGCTTCCAGCCTGATAAGATCCATTTTTAATGACTCGCGCGGAAGCTTGTGGATAGGCACTGGGGGCGGCGGGCTGTATAAATACCTGCCGGAAGAAGACCGTTTTAAGGCATATAGAGCTTCTGACAAAACTCCTGGCAGGGAACTTCCATCAGATTATGTGTATTCAATAAAAGAAGACCATGAGGGTTACCTGTGGCTTGGCCTGTGGTATTACGGTCTGGCCAGGCTAGACCCTGCAACAGAAGAGTTAATTAACTATCCTTTACCCGACCAGAGGGTCTATTTCATAAACGCCGATGATTCGGGCTATATTAGGGCAGGGACCTGGGGTGACGGCCTTTATGAACTGGACCTTGTAAACGGCAGCTTAAACCACTATAAAAAAACGGAAGACTGGCAATGGTCCCTGCCCAACAATACAGCCTATTCCATGCTTAAAGACAGGTCCGGAAACCTTTGGATAGGCACCAATGGCGGAGGCTTTTCGCTTATTTTAAAAGAAGGCGGAGCCTATTCCATATATGAACATGATCCTTTGAACCCCGGCTCCAGGTCTCCCGGCAGAACCTATTCTGTGCTTGAAGACTCAAAAGGCCGCTTATGGATAGCCACCTACAATGGCGGCCTTGACAGGCTTGACCCAGGAGAGAACAGCTTTGTCCATTATAGATATGACGCAAAAAATCCTAACAGCCTTCCCAATGACATAGTGGCCAAAGTATACGAAGACTCCAAAGGCAATATATGGGTGCTTACAAATGACGGGCTGGCGCTGTATGACGAAAAAAAAGACAATTTTAGTATTTTCCGCAACGATCCAAACAACCCTGCGTCCATTGCCGGCAACACACTCCAAAACATGCTGGAAGAACCCGGTACCGGCAACTTGTGGATAGCCACTTACAACAAAGGCCTGGAATACTGGGACAGGCAAAACAATATTTTTTATCATTATGAGCATGTACCGGGCGATCCCAAATCCATTGCGGCCAATCTTAGCTTTGCCCTTGTATATGATAACAAGGGCAGGCTATGGGTAGGTACCAACCAGGGGCTATGCCGCTACGAAGGCAACGGGGAGTTTGTCCGTTATATTACAGACAAAACAAATCCAAAAAGCCTTCCTTCCCAAAACATAAGGTATTTGCTTAAAGACCATATTGGCAGGCTGTGGGTAGGAACGGATTCCGGAGGTGTTGCACTCTATAATGAAGAGGAAGACAACTTTAGCCACTGGACCAAAAAGGACGGACTGGCTTCCAACAGCATAATCAGCTTGTTGGAAGACAAGAACAATAATATATGGGCAATATCTACCAACGGTATAGCCATACTGGACCATTATTCCAAGGTATGGAGGTTTTATCTTGACCAGAGCAGGCTGCGCTATGGAGACTTTTCCAGGGGGAGTTTTATTGGAAGGGATGGCTCAGTTTATATAGGCGCCACCAATGCTTTGTACAAAATAAATTCTGCTTTTGCCGTAGAAAAAAACGCAAGCTTTCCGGTAGTGCTGACCAAAATAGAAGCAAAATTTGAAGATCTTGAAACAGGCCTTGCTCCATGGTTTACAGATTCCATAAAACTGCCATGGCAAAAAAATGATTTGGCGCTGTCCTTTGCAGCCCTGGATTACGAAGACCCCTATAGCATACAGTACGCATACCAATTGGATGGGCACGACAAGGACTGGATTTATTCCGGCTCAAGGTCCTTTGCAAGCTATACCAATCTTAGGGGCGGAAAGTATGTTTTTAAAATTAAAGCTTCAAAAGGAACGGGAAGCTGGGTGGAAGCCGAGCAAAATTTGCATATAAAGGTAGAAACCGCTCCATGGCTGTCTATTTGGGCCATTTTTGTATATATAGGCATTGGATTAATGGCTTTATGGCTGTTTAGTGCTGTAAGAAGCAGCAAGCTGCTAAAGGGACAAGTGGACGAGCTGTCCGAGATCAAAACCCAGCTGGAAGATGCAAATTTAAAGTTGGAAGACCTGGCTACCAAAGACGGGCTTACCGGCCTGAACAACAGGCGTGCCCTGGACAGAGAACTGTCCAAGCATTTTGAAGCAGCTGTTTTGCTCAAAGAGCCATTAGCTGCGCTGATGATGGATATTGACCATTTTAAAGCATTCAACGACCGCTACGGACATCAGGCGGGGGATGAGTGCCTTGTGGCTGTAAGCCAGATACTTAAAGAAGTTCTGGAGCGGCCAAAAGACAGCCTGTCCCGCTATGGCGGCGAAGAATTCCTGGCCCTGCTGCCGGGAACAGATATCGCCGGAGCCATGCTGGTAGCCGAGCGCATGAGAAAAGCCGTTTTGTCGCTCCAAATACCGCATGAGTCATCCGGTGTATCCAGTTTTGTAAGCATAAGTGTGGGTTATGCCTCGTTTGCTCCCAAAAAAGACATGGCAGCCGATAAAATAATAGACATGGCTGACGAAGCACTGTACAGGGCCAAAAAAGGCGGCCGCAACCGCATTTCGGATTGACCCGTGTTTTGGCAAGGCATCTTCAAGTACTAGTGTTTTGTATGATATGATGCGTCAATGGCCAACAAGGATGTAACACTTAAAAAAGAGGCTGCAAAAAAAACAGCCTCTAAAGAGCTAGCTGCTCCCAAAAGCTATCCCGGCAAAAAAGCGGCATCTAAGTATGACGAATCTAAAATTAAAACCCTGTCCTCCCTGGAGCATATCCGGCTGCGCACCGGCATGTACATTGGCAGGCTGGGCAACGGCGCCAACCCGGACGACGGCATATATGTCCTTCTAAAAGAAGTGGTGGACAATGCGGTGGACGAGTTCATCATGGGAGCCGGAGACAAAATAGTTGTAAAAATAGAAAACGGAACAGTATCGGTCAGGGACAGAGGCCGTGGTATTCCGCTTGGTAAAGTAGTGGAATGCGTATCAGTAATAAATACCGGCGCAAAGTATTCTGATGACGTGTTCCAGTTTTCTGTGGGCTTAAACGGAGTGGGCACCAAAGCGGTAAACGCGCTGTCGTCAGGCTTTAGGGTAGTGTCCTACCGTGAAGGCCGCTATGTGGAAGCCGTCTTTGAGCAAGGCGTACTCAAGTCGCAAAAGGAAGGCAGCTCCGGAAGGGAGCCCACAGGAACGCTTGTGGAGTTTAGCCCCGACCCGGAAGTGTTTGGCGACTTTTCCTACAACATGGAATATGTGGAAAAGCGCATGAAGCACTATGCATACCTTAATTCCGGCCTGACGCTGCTTTTGAACGGAGAGGAGTTTAGCAGCCATAGCGGGCTGTTGGACCTATTAAAGGATGAAACTGGGGATGAAGTCCTTTATGACGCCGGATACTACAAAGCCGAACGCATAGAGTTTTCCTTTACACATACCAACAATTACGGAGAAGAACACTTCAGTTTTGTAAACGGCCAGTATACCTCGGACGGAGGAACCCACTTGTCGGCCTTTAGGGAAGGCTTTTTAAAAGGGGTCAACGAGTTTTTCCAAAGCTCCTACAGGGGAGAAGATATACGGGAAGGCCTTGCAGCAGCCGTTGCCATAAGGCTTAAAAACCCCATGTTTGAAAGCCAGACAAAAAACAAGCTAGGAAACGGGGACATAAAGCCATGGATTATATCCGAAGTGGTCCGGGGCGTGGATGACTACCTGCGCAGAAACCCCTCAGCTGCAAAAAAGTTGCAGGAAAAAATTACTGCCAACGAAAAGCTCAGAACAGAGCTCAACATAGTAAAAAAGGAAGCCAGGGAAGCCGCAAAAAAAATAGAGCTAAAAATTCCAAAGCTAAAGGACTGCAAAATTCATTTTGGCGACGGAGCAGAAGGAGAAAACTCCACAATATTTCTTACAGAAGGGCAGTCTGCCACCGGCTCCATGGTAAGCTCAAGGGATGTGATGAGCCAAGCCATATTCAGCCTTAGGGGCAAGGTAGAAAACATGCACGCACGCAGGCGTACCGCCATCTACAAAAACGAGGAACTGTACAATCTTATGATGGCGCTGGGCCTTGAGGACGGCGTTGAAGGCCTGCGCTACGGGCGTATAGTTATAGCCACAGACGCCGACTATGACGGCTTTCATATACGCAACTTGCTGCTGACATTTTTTCTTACCTTTTTTGAGGAGCTTGTAAGGCAGGGGCACATTTATATCCTGGAAACACCCATATTCAGGGTGCGCAACAAAAAGGAAACCCGTTATTGCTACAGCCCAAAAGAAAGGGACGCAGCCCTTTTGGAACTGGGCAGCAATGCGGAAGTGACCCGTTTCAAAGGCCTTGGCGAGATCAGCCCAAGCGAGTTTGGGCAGTTTATAGGAGAGGACATGCGCCTTGTTCCGGTAAGCATACAGACCCTCAAGGCGGTACCGGAAATACTCAATTTTTATATGGGAAAGAACACCCCCCTGCGCAGGGATTATATAATGAAAAACCTGATCAACGATTTGTAAGGCAGCTTATGGCATATATAAAAAAACTGTTTGACGAAAACTTTCTGCACTACGCCAGCTATGTAATTAAAGACCGTGCCATACCAGAACTGGACGACGGACTAAAGCCGGTGCAGAGAAGAATTCTTCACACCCTTCTGGAGGCGGATGACGGAAAGTTCCACAAGGTGGCCAATATAGTAGGCTCCGTAATGAAGTACCACCCCCATGGCGACGCATCCATTTATTCCGCCCTGGTGGTACTGGCCAACAAGGACCTTTTTATAGACAAGCAGGGCAATTACGGAAACCTGCTTACAGGAGACGAGGCGTCGGCAGCAAGATACATAGAGTGCAGGATTTCCCAGTTTGCAAAGGAAGTTTTTTACAACCCCAAGATTACCGAATACGCGGACAGCTATGACGGACGCAACAGGGAGCCAGTGGTGTTTCCTGCCAAGCTGCCGGTCATTGCCATAACCGGAGCCGAGGGCATAGCGGTGGGCATGAGCACAAAAATCCTCCCCCACAACCCGCTTGAAGTTATAGCCGCGGAAATTGCCTGCCTTAAAGGGCAAAAGTTCAGGCTTGACCCTGACTTTCCCGGCGGCGGAATAGCCGATACAGCCGACTACGAGGACGGCCTTGGAAAGGTAAGGGTAAGGGCAAGCCTGGACACATCCGACCCCAAACGTATAGTAATAAAAGATTTACCTTATGGTGTCACCACCGAAAGCCTAGCAGAAAGCATAGAAGCCGCAGCCAAGTCCGGGCGCCTAAAAATTGCGTCCATAAACGACTTTACCACAGACAAGGTAGAAATTGAGATAAAACTTGCCCGCGGCGTATATTCCAAGGAAACAGTGGATGCGCTGTACGCCTTTACCCAGTGTGAACAGTCTATTTCCTGCAACCTTTTGGTAATAAGGGACGGGCAGCCGGCGCTCATGACCCTGACGGAAGTAATAGAATACCATGCCAAGCATTTGTTGGCTGTACTTAAGGCCGAACTGGAGCTGTCCATAAAGGAGCTCCTTGACGAGCAGCATGCCAGAACCCTTGAAAGAATATTTATAGAAGAGCGCGTATACAAACAGATAGAAAACAAGAAAACCCAAAAGGCTGTAGAAAAGGCGGTAACAGACGGACTCTTGCCTTTCTCCAAAGAAATAAAACGGGAAGTAAAGCCGGAGGACGTGGAACGCTTGTTAAGAATTCCTATCAGGCGCATATCCCTTTACGACATTGAAAAAGCCAGGGCGGACATGGAGCGCATAAAAGCAAAGCTCAAGGAAGAGCGCTATCATCTGGCCCATTTAACCGAATACGGCATAGCCTTTCTGGAAGGCCTGTCCAAAAAACTAGGTCCCGAGTGGAAACGCAAAACCAGGATAGCCTCTTTTGACATGGTGGACGCCAGAGAAGCTGCAAAGCGTGATATTCCCCTGCGCTATGACAGGGATTCAGGCTACCTTGGCACGGGGGTATCCAGTGGAGAAAACATATTGAGCGCTTCTCCTTTTGACAAGCTTTTGATAATACGGCGTACGGGAACGTATTCTGTAGTTCCGCTGCCGGAGCGGCTTTTTGTGGACAAGGGAATGCTGTTTGCAGGCATTGCAGACAAGGAAGAGCTGGCTGATAAAATCTTCAGCATTGTTTATACAGACCCAAAAAGTGACTTGCCATACATAAAGCGCTTTACCATAGACGGCTGGATAATGAACAAGGACTACCTGCCGGTGCCGGAGGGAGCCAGGGTAATTTATTTTACAGCAGACAGCAAAAAGAGGTTTTTTGTAAAATACGCCGCAAAACCGCGTTTTAAAATTGGTGAAGAGCGCTTCAGAGTGGACGCATATCCGGTTAAGGGGCTAAAAACCCTTGGAATAAGGCTTGCCGGCAGGACAGCCCTGGATGCCTGGGAAGAGGGCGAACAAGACTTGGCAGATGAACAGCCCAATGGCCTTAAAGACAAGGACAAAAGCGCAGAAAAGCCTGTAAAGGAAGCTGCCAAAAAGAAAGCGGAAAAAAAGGAAGCAGTAAGGAGTAAAGCAGCTAAAACTGGCAGCAAGGCAACAAAGCCGGAGCCCAAAAAGACCAAAGAAAAAGCAGCTCCTGCCAAAAAAACAGAGCCCAAAAGCCCTGCAAGTGCCAAAAAACCAAAAGAAAAGGCCAAAAAGGCAAAAGAACCAGCCAAGAGCGGTAAAAAAGAGGCTGTCAGCACTAAAGTCAAGCAAAAAGACAAGCTTACAAAGGAAGAAGACTTAGCAAAGCAAAGCCTCCTAGAAAAAGCCAAAGCGCGCAGAAAAAGCTAGTTCCTAAAAGCTTGTTGGTTTTTACCTTGCCTATTGACATTTTGGCCCGCTTTCTTTAACTTATCTATGCTTTTAAAGCATTCCCCTGTAGCTCAGCAGGCAGAGCAAGTGGCTGTTAACCACTGGGTCCGTGGTTCAAATCCGCGCGGGGGAGCTAGTTAAGTCCTTACCTGGTAAGGAAAAGAGCCCTGGCTTTTGCCAGGGCTCTTTCGTATTCTGG
>JAKPMS010000105.1 GCA_029548805.1 Spirochaetota bacterium
TAAGGAGACCTTAGCTTTTCCAACATTTTCTCGCTGGAAAAGTAAATTGGAAAGAGAAAATGCAAACAAAGGAAAAGGTTTTATTGAGCTTAGTACTGAACTGGAACAACTAAATTTTGAAAAAGTACCATGGCATTACAGTATAAGCTTTCCAAATGGTTGCTCGATTAGTTTAAACCAACAGTACTCTGAAGAGGTTTTAAAATCTCTTTTAGCCTTGGTAAAAGAACTATGACAATAAACATTAAAAGCTCCAGAGTCTTTCTTAGACCCGGTTTTACAGATATGAGAAAGCAAATAAACGGCCTTGCTTCCATTGTCACAGAGCACATGAAAAACGATCCTTTGGATGGTTCGCTCTATTTATTCCTGGGAAAAACCAGAAGAACACTAAAAGTATTATATTGGGATGAAACAGGCTTCTGCTTATGGATAAAAAGGCTAGAGCTATATAAGTTTCCATGGCCTAAGGAGGGAGAGAGCGCGAATGAAATAAATAAAAGCGAATTAGCAATGCTTTTAAAAGGAATAGATTTCTTTAATGCGCATAAAGAAGTAAAATTTACAAAAGCATGTTAAAAAGGAATTTACTTTATTCTAAATCTATGTTAATGTTTAATTATGGAACTGGCTGTCGCGCTAAAAACAATAGATATTCTTAAAGCAGAAAATAAAGAAATTCTTAAAGACAATAAAGAAGTTAAAGAAAAAAACAAAAAGCTTGAACACGAAGTAGTTTTACTTAGGGAAGAACTAAGGCTTGCAATATTTAACCGTTTTGGGAAATCAAGTGAAAAAATTGTGGGGCAAGAAGAACTTCCATTTGCAATTGAATATGTGCCTGAAGAAAAAAAAGAAGAAGTAGTAGAAACACAAGACATTAGTTACACTAGAAAAAAGCCAGGTAGAAAAAAGTTGTCTGACGATTTGCCAAGAGAGCATTATTACTTTGACCTAAGCGAAGAAGAAAAAATATGTTCTTGCGGGCACAGAATGAAAAAGATTGGTGAAGATGTTAATGAAGTCTTGTCGGTCATTCCGGAACAGATATGGGTAGACGTAAACCATAAAGCTAAATATGCATGCTCATTTTGCCAAGGCGTTAATGACAGCAATTTACCTGCAGTAAAGACAGCAAAAGCTGAAGAAGCATTAATACCTAAAAGCATTGCAAGCCCTTCTTTACTGGCTTTTATTTTAACAAATAAATATTGCGACCATCTGCCTTTTTACCGTCAGGAAAAAAGGTTTGAGCGCATTGGTGCAAATATTTCAAGACAGGACATGTCCAACTGGCTTGTAACAATTGCCGATATGCTTATGCCTTTAAAAGAACTTTTAAGAAAAGACATAATATCTAATTCTATTATTCGCATGGATGAAACTCCGGTTAAGGTACTTAAACTTGATCACAGTGGAAAAGACGGAATTGGCTATATGTGGCTAATGCTTGGTGGCAAAGATGGCAAACGCTCAGTCCTTTATAATTTTGCTCCTGGGCGAGGAGCCATACATGCTAGAAACTTTTTAGGCTCCTTTAACGGCGTTTTGCAAAGTGATGGCTACCATGTATATGATTCTCTTTCAAAAGAATTGCAATTTACTCAAGCAGGCTGCTGGGCACATGTAAGGCGATTATTTTTTGAGGCAGATAAAGTTGCGCCTTCTGCTCTTGTAAGCGATGCATTAGGAAGAATAAAAAAAATATTTACCCTGGAAACCCAAGCTCGACAGATGAAATTAAAAGACGAAGAGTTTTTATCTTACAGGCGCTCATTAATTGAGCCTTATTTAAAAGACTTAAAGCTATGGGCAGATAAAATAGCTAGTGAAGTATTACCTCAAGGTAAAACTAAAAAAGCTTTTGCCTATATGCTTGGTCAATGGCCTAAGTTGGATAAATTTTTAGATTACCCTGAACTAACTCCTGATAATAATCTTGCAGAAAATGCCATAAGGCCCTTCGTTCTGGGCCGCAAAAACTGGCTCTTTAACGGTAATGACACAGGAGCAGAAAGTGCATGCCTTATCTATAGTCTAATAGAATCTGCAAAGAATAATGGCTTAAACCCATACAGCTACTTGCATGGTGTCTTTAAGCAGCTGTCACAAGCTCGCGATACTGGTAATTTTGAAAGCCTTTTGCCCTGGAACATTAAAATTCCTTAAGCATGGGAAGAATTGACGGTTACGATAAAACGCCGATGGTCGCGGATAGAGACTATAAATTTTATAAATATTAACCCGCGATTATCCGCACAAATCCGCTTTATCAGCGTTCTAATTACTAAAAGACCCGGAACGTAATTTATAAAAGCGACTTGTAAATGTCATAGTCTTTGTCAGAAAAACAGCAAAAGACCACAGACTCTACACTGGCCCCGGATGCCTTAACAGTTTCCACCGCTATTTTTGCGGCTTTGTCGGAAGGGTAGCCGTAAACTCCAGTGCTTATGCAAGGAAAGGCTACGGAGCCTAGTCCAAGGCGCTCGGCTTCTTTTAAGGAATTCCTGTAACAAGCTGCCAGCAATTCCGGCTCCCCGCTATTGCCGCCTTTCCATACCGGGCCCGCTGTATGGATTACATAAGATGCCGCAAGCTTGTAGCCCCTGGTAGCCTTGGCCTGGCCCGTTTCGCAGCCGTTAAGTTTTCTGCATTCGGGCAGCAGTTCCGGCCCGGCCGCCCTGTGGATGGCTCCATCCACGCCGCCTCCTCCGAGCAAGGATGTGTTGGCCGCATTGACAATGGCATCCACTTCAAGCTTGGTTATGTCTCCTTTTAGCACCGCCATCTGGATCATTTTTTCTACCCCTCCTTACCGATTTTTTGGACACCTGGCAACTATTCCGTTTTTGTCTATGTTTTTTGTCATGAAAATACATTGCTTCTTCCGCTACGCTTGATGCAAAGAAGAGACTTTACTTCATTATGGTTATAAAGCTAGGTTAAAAGTTCTGTAAATGTTTGAACCATGTCTAGCCATGTTGCTGCAAGCGGCAGGCGGCAGGCTTGCGTCACAATCGCTGCCAGGCTTGAGGCGGAATTGCTGGCAGGTTTCAACAGAACAGGCAGCGAATACTTACTGCTTTTTCAACTTTGGTCGATACAAGTAAAAATGCGGGAATATTAACAACTCTTTTAGCAATCAATTTCCAGATACCAGCGGGTACCAACTGCTTCCGGACCTGGCGCTTTAATGACGGCTTTTGCATTAAGCTGTTTTGCCAGGGCATTTACCAGCACGAGGCCCAGCCCGCCGCTGTCCTTTTTGATTTGTTCCATGCCTTTGCCGTTGTCGCAAATTTCGATGAACTTTGCTTCTTCCGAAACATACCCGGTCCTTATGGTGATTTTGGGCTGTCCATTCCAAGGCTTTGCAAAGGCGTGCTTTATTGCGTTGTTTATAAGCTCGTTTGCCAATAGCCCGAGTGGCACAGCTTTGTCTATTTCAATATCAAAGGATGCTCCGTCAAATATGACATCAATATTGTTCTCATAAGTTTTTGCGGAAGACACTATTGTGTCCACAAGCGTTTTAAGGTATTCGCTAAAATCTATGCGGGACAGGTTTTGCGATTCGTACAGCATTTCGTGTATGCTTGCCATTGCGTTGATGCGGCTTTCCATATCGTCTATGATTTCTTCAATGGACTTGCTGCTTGTATGGTAATCCTGGAGTCTTAGCAGACTGGAAATTATCTGCAGGTTGTTCTTTACCCTGTGGTGAATTTCTCTTAACATCACCTCCCTCTCCCTGAGCCTTTGCTCCAGCTTTTGCCTTGCTTCCCTCAACTCTTCCTTGGTGGCTATTTCTGTAAGGGCACGCTCCACAACCAGGCCAATATTGTCCAGGAACACATGGTCCTTGATGACATAATCAAGGGCTCCGGCTCGCATAAGGCTTACGGCTGTATACTCGTCTCCCTGCCCTGTTATAATCAAAAATGGGGGGAAGCCTTCCATGGATATTATGTCGTGGCCGTCCATATCCGGAAGGGAGTAATCCAAAACCACAAGGGCCGGTTTTTCCCTGTCTATTTCCAACAGGGCGTCTTTGCCGTTTTCTGCTTTTCTGCAGATGCAGCCAATTTCCGTAAGCTTTTCCACTATAAGTTCAGCTGCACCCGGATCGTCTTCTACTACAAGAACAGCCTTTTCCGAACAATACTGCATTTAGCTAGCGGCCCTCCTTGGCACATCGGAAATGCTCATAATAAGCAGAAAAAGGCCAAGCCTGTTCAGGGTTTCCGCAAACGCGCTGAACTCCACAGGTTTGGTTACATAACAATTACAGCCCAGCCTGTAACAGTCCTCTACCTCCTTGGGGTCGTCCGTGGTTGTAAGCATGATTACCGGAATAAGGGACAAAAGCGGATCGGATTTAATACGCTTTAACACTTCCAGCCCGTCCATCTTTGGCATGCGCAAATCCAGCAATATGAGATAGGCCTGGTCCTTGCGGCCGTTGCTGTCAAGAAAGTTCCAAAGCTCCAGCCCATCCCGGAATCTTTCCATTTTGTTTTTTACTCCCGCATCCTCAAGTTGTGACTGGATCAATTCCGCATGTCCGTCGTCATCTTCCGCTATAAGAACGGTCAGACATCGGCTAGCCGCCTTGTTTGGCATTTTTACCCCCGAAACATTATTTTAGACCGGCAGCATGATGGTAAAGCGGCTGCCTTCCTTAGCTACAGAAGCCAGTTCGATTTTGCCTCCCATCCTGCCCACTAGCCTTTCTACCATGGTCAGGCCTATACCTTCGCTGGCCAAACCGTCATCAGGATTTTCCCTGTAAAACAGCTGCCATGCCTTTTGGGGATTCTCCATGCCCATACCATTGTCCTTTACAACATACTCCACAAACGTACCTTTTTGAATGCCGCTCACTTGCACGATAAGAGGCCTGTTCGGCGAGCGGTACTTTATGGCGTTGTCAAGCAGGTTTGCAAATATTTGCGAAAGCCAGGAAAGGTCTCCGCTGCAATATGGAAGTGTTTCCACTTCTATTTTGCCGCCCGCTTTTTCCAGCTGAAAAGAGAAGGAAGAAACAAGCTCGGCCAAAAGGCTGTTCATGTCCACTTTTTCCATGTTTGGCGTGCTTCTGCCCGCGCGGGAAATTTTTAACAAGCCCCCGATCTGCCTGTCCATCCTTTCTACGCTGGATTTGATGTATCCAAAAGCCTTTGGAATACGCTCTTCCAGCAAGACTTTTGTGTCGTCAGAAATAGCTTCTCCTGCTTTGGCATAAGCATGGCGTAAAAGGCTGCTTACAAATTGGTAATCCTTTTCCAGCCTGGAGCTGAAGCCCTGAATGTTTATAAGAGGCGAACGCAGATCATGGGAAGCGGCGTAAACTATGCCGGAAAGCTCCCGGTTGTTTCTTTCCAGTTCGGCCATAAGCTTTTTTGTTTCGCTTATGTCAAAAAAGATTGTGGCAAAACCGCAGGATTCCAGCGGGGCCACAGAAATAATAAAATGCTTGTCCAGCGGAGGAAAATATGTTTCAAACTGGTAGGGCATTCCGGATTTGGCCACTGCCGAAAACTCTGCCAAATATGGCGGAACATCCGTGGCATACAAATCTGTAGCCAGTTTGCCTATTGCTTGTCTGGCACTAATACCGACATGCTTTACGTAATTGCTGTTTACATCCAAAATGCGATAGTTTACCGGATTGCCGGCTTTGTCAAAAACTACTTCATGCAGGGCAGCGCCCTCCACCATATTGTCAAAAAGGGAGTGGAAGCGCTCAGAAACCTTTTCCTCTTCTTTTTTAGACCTGACACTGTCCGTAATATCCGTCATTCTTAGCAGGACAAGCTTTTCTTTATTTTTTCCAGAAGTATCATTTATGGGCTGGGCATCCATAGATATCCAGCGTTGCTGCTTTTTATCTTCGTTCCATATACCCATAACAACGCCAAGCACAGCTTTTCCTGTTTCCAGGCATTCCAAAACGGGGTGCTTGCTTTCCATAAAAGGATTGCCCTTTGCGTCTGTGTTAATTCCCGCATAAAAAAGTGAAAAACTAATTCAAATGCCCGGATTATTTCTTCCGATAATCAGGAAGAAAGGAGAAGAAAGCCCGGGCATTTTTCTTGGCAGAAACCCGGGCTCTCAAAAACAAACGCTGTATTATACATCGACATAAGCCCGAATGACTATAAGTTTTTCTTAAAAAATAACCAGAAAGCGCATGAATTAAGCATAATTTGCCCCTCCTGCAGGCAAAGCTTTAGCAAGTGGAGACAACATGCTTTTTATAAAAAGTATTGTGGCCTAAAGCAAATAACAATTATTCGTTTGTGCTGCCTGGCTTGCAATAAAACTCATGCTATTATACCAGGCTTTTCTGTTCCCAATTCCAGTCATAACACTATAGATTTGGAAATCTATTACAAGAAGCGTCACGAACAAAAAACCCGAAAAGAAGCAGCCAAAGGTTTAAGCCTTGAAAAATACAGCTATCAGAGTTTAAGGCGTCTTGATAAACGAATAGAATATAGAGCCATTGCGCTTAAAGCTTGTGAGGCAATAGGCAAAACAGAAAATCTTTTTGGCTATTCTTTTTTGTGCAGCCATTTTTTAAGCACTTCTCCTGTAGCAGCAATAACCAGGCACTATATGACAAAGCATGGTAAAGGATTTTTATTCGGGAATATATCCTGGCTTTGTAAGCAAGATAAGTCAAGAAAAACATTTTCACATAAAATGTTCAATCCCCAGCAGACTATTAAAGCCATAGACTCTTCTTAAAAGAATTATTCAAGTCTTTTATAGGAGGAAGAAGTGCAAACTAAAAAGCTGGATAAAGAACTCTTGGAAAAAAGTATTATGGATTTCAGGCACTCAATAGTTGCAGAGTTAGCCAATCCATATCTGGAGCATGGAGAGTGCATACGCTTAATAAGGGAAAAATCTTTAAGGCACTGGGATATCCCTTACTCAAGCAAAAACTCCATTAGTCAGGCAACAATAAAGCAATGGCTTAAGCTTTACAGGCAGTACGGCAAAGAAGGCCTTAGGCCCAAGCGCAGGACAGACAGCGGAAATAGTCGGGCTATAAGTGCCATGGAAACCCAGGCTCTGTCTGATCTCCTTGCAAGTCAGCCGGAACTTACAGCTACCGGAGCGTGGAGAAAATTGCTGCAAGAAGGAAAAGTTAAGACAAATATTTCAAGCTCTAGTCTTTCTCGTCTTGTAAGTGCCCAGGGACTTAGGCGCAATGAAAGACTTAAAGAAAAGAGTCTTGAGCAAAATCTTAAGTTTGAGTTTTTCTACCCTCTTGAATGCGTTCAGGCAGATTGTCTTCATGGTCCTTTAATTCCCCGGCCAAACGGTAAAGCCTGTAAGGCAATACTACTTGCCTTTATTGATGATGCCACAAGGCGCATAGTATATGCAGAGTTCAGTGCAAGCGAGCATTCTCTGGCTTTTGAAAAAGGAATAAGGCATATACTATTGGCTCATGGGCGCATTGGCAGGCTTTATGTAGATAATGGCTCAACGTTTGTTTCTTTGCAAACAGAAAGAATTCTTAACACACTGCAAATACATTTGGTTCATTCAAAACCTTATAAACCACAGGGAAGGGGCAAGATAGAGAGATTTTTTCGCACCGTGCGCGACTGTTTTTTAAGACCTCTGGACACAAAAACAGTTAAAAGTTTTGACGAACTAAACTTGCTTTTCAGGACATGGCTTGAATCCGAGTACCACAGGAATCCTCACAATGGGCTTGGGAAAAAGACCCCGTTGGAAGCTTGGGTAGAAAAGGCACAGTACATAAAACGCTTTGACCCTTTTATAGATATTGAAAATGTATTTCTGCACGAGTGTCACAGAAGAGTTGCAAAAGATCAAACTGTTACTGTAAATGGGCAACTTTATGAGGCTCCCTGTGTATTAACAGGCAAAAAGGTAAAATTGCGTTATGACCCTCAGCGCTTAGGCTTACAAGTGGAAGCATGGTTTGAAGGCAAAAATTACGGATATTGCAGAAAACTTCGGCTTTATGAAAACACCCGCGTAAAGCGTAGCATGAGTAAAAAAGGCGCTTTTGTAGAACAGACAAAAGACCCCGTTCCTTCAGTGCATGCAGGCCTTACAGCTGCGGGTTTAAAAAGGAATGACTTATGAGCCATGCCATTAAAAATCATTTTGGTTTTACCTCTATGCCTTTTGACAAAGAAATACCCACTGATGCATTGCTTGATTTACCTTCCTGTAAAGAAGCAATGGCAGGCTTAAGGCTCCTTACTGAAACTCGCGGAGTTGGCCTTTTAACAGGAAAAAGCGGTACAGGCAAAAGCTGCCTGATACGCAAGATGATACAAGAACTGGGAACCAGTCTTTACAAGCCAATATATATGTGCCACAGCTCAGTTGGCCTTAGCGAGTTTTATGCTAACTTGGCTGTAGAGCTTGGGCTTGAGCCAAAAGGACGCAGGGCTAATCTTTTCAGAGCCATAAAGGATAGAATTATTTCGTTACATAGACAAGCCAGAACTCACCCGGTATTAATAATAGATGAAGCCCATTTGCTTGCTAATGAAATATTGTTAGACCTGAGACTTTTAACAAACTATGAAGTTGATTCGTCAAATGCTCTAACCATTTTGCTTTGCGGGCAGGAGTCTCTTGCAAGAAAATTTGATCTTAATATTCTGGAAGCTTTAGCAAACTCCATTACTGTTGTTGTTCAAACAAATGGTCTGAGCAAAGAAGACACAATGCATTATGTTGAAGAACGCATTAAAAGCTCAGGCGGCCAAGCAGGACTATTTACAAAACAAGCTTTAAACCTTATTCACCAAGCTAGTAATGGCGTCTTTAGGACAATTGGAACTATTGCAACAAATGCACTTTTGAAGGTCCAAACCATTGGGGCTTCACAAGTAGAAGCAGAACACATACAGGCTATTCTGCAGCGATAATATATTATAACTATTTATTAAATGCGTAAGCGGGCTGATAATTTATTCGGCCCGCTTTTAATTTTCTTTTAATTTAAAAGCATACTGTAATTCGGGAATCTAGAAAAATAACTCGGGAATTGCTGTAAAAATTATGCGGGAATTGCCTTTAGTTTAATTCGGGAGTCAACA
>JAKPMS010000193.1 GCA_029548805.1 Spirochaetota bacterium
AGTTTTCTTCATCGATAACAAGGCAGGTTCGTTATTCAATGTCCTGGAAGTCTTTGCAAAGTCTGGCATTAACCTTACCCGAATTGAGTCGGTACCTGATGAGCCAGGCGATTATGCCATGTTTATTGATTTTGACGGTTCAGAGAACGAACCCCATGTGACTAAAGCCCTGGAGACTGTTGGTAACAATACAAGAAATTTCAGGTTTCTTGGCTGTTATGAAGAAAGGAAACTTTAACATGAAAATTGCCGTTCTGGGCGCCGGAAGGATGGGTACCTGGTTTATAAGAAAACTGTCAGCCGGCAATGAACTTTTTGTATATGAGCCAAAAACCGAAGCTCTGAAAAATTTGCCAAAAGAAACGTTAATTCTTAACGGAATGGCGGAACTGGAGCTTGTCAATCCCGAACTTTTGCTAAACTGCTGCCCGCTGGGAATGACAATCGCTGTTTTTAAGGAAGCAATGCCGTATCTTCAACCCTCCTGTATTCTGTCCGATATAGCTTCGGTCAAGACAGGGCTCCAGGACTTTTATAATAGCAGCGGGCTGGCTTTCATATCCACCCATCCCATGTTTGGCCCCAGCTATTGCGACGAAGCAAACCTGAAAGAGCAAAATGCAATAATAATTTCGGAGTCTCTTCCTGATGCCAAAATGTTTTGGAGGTCTTTTTATGAAGGCTATGGTATAAAGGTGTCTGAAGAAGACTTTGAAGCTCACGACCAGACCATGGCTTATTCACTTGCAACGCCTTTTGCATCCACCATGGTTTTTGCCGCATGCATGAAGCGCATTGACGCTCCAGGAACCAACTTTAAAAAGCATCTGGCCATAGCACATGGGCTTTTGGCCGAAGATGATACCCTCATAAGCGAAGTCATGTTCAACCCGCACACAATTCGCCGCCTAGAACTTATAAATTCCCAGCTGGCTTATTTAAAGCATATTATAAATGACAGGGATCACGAGGAAATGGCAAAATACCTGGCTAGGCTCAGAGTCAAGCTGGATGGCGAAGACCCGCAATATCTTTGAAAAATCCGGGATAGCTTTTGTTTACGCTTTCTGCGCCGCCAATTTCCATGGGGCAGGGGGCTCCCAGAGCTGCCACGGCCAAAGCCATGGCTATCCGGTGGTCGCCATGCGAGTCCAGTACAGCGCCTGGCAGGGGCTTTATAGAAGAGCCTCGAATATGCATTACATCTTTTACCGTTTTTATTTCTATTCCTAGTTTTAAAAACTCTTTCTCCAGGGTTTTGGCCCTGTCGCTTTCCTTGTTCTTAAGGCGGCCGGCGCCGCCAATACGGCTAGTACCTTCACAGAAGGCAGCAAGAGCCGTAAGCGGAGGAAACAAATCCGGGCAGTCCATTGCATTAAAACTGAATGCTTTCAGCCTGCCCGGCTTTACGCATATATCAGCCCCGTCCCAGTACAAAATGGCGCCGGCCGCTTCCAGTGCCGTCAGCACAGCCCTGTCTGGCTGGAAAGAATGCCTGCCCAGCCCGCCTACCCTGAGACCGGAAGGCATGCCAGCGCTCGCAGCTGCCGCAAGAAGAAAGGCGGCAGCCGACCAGTCCCCTTCCACTTCATAATTTGCCGCAACATAGCCTTGTCCTTCCAGTTCAAAAGTCCGGCCATCCGGATCGCAGATACAGCCTGCGCCAAACTTTTTCATAAGACTTGTAGTTAAATTTATATAACCTTTACTTACCGGGTTTTCCGCCTCCACTTTTGACCGGCCTCCGGCACAGGCAAGTGCAATAAGTAGGCCGCTAAGGAACTGCGAGCTTTGCCCGGCATCCGTTTTTACGCTGCCAGGCTTTACCGGTCCCCTTATCGTGAGTGGGGGGAATCCATCCTTGCTGTAACAGCTTGCTCCAAGCTGGCGCAGCGGCTCTTCCGCCATGCCTGCCGGCCTTGAGCGCAGGCTCCCCTCAGCTTTAAGCTCCAGCTCAAAAGGAAACAGTGCGGCTATTGCGGAAAACATGCGCAGGCTAAGACCCGACTCCCCGCAGGAAGCAGAAAGCTTTTTGCCTTTGTCTGCGTTTTTTATGGCTTCCATGCCCAGCCCAGATATAAGAAGGCTGTCCTTGCTGTATTCTGTTTTGGCTCCCAAAACAGCACTCACCCGCAAAGCGGCTTCGGCATCGTCGCTCCAGCACAAATTGGATATTTCGCTGCTGCCATCAGCCAAGGCTGCAATGGCCACAGCCCTTTGCATGGCACTTTTTGAAGCAGGAGCCATTATGCTACCGCCCAGCCTCCCAGGCTCAACGGATTGAATCATATATTTCTCCGGCTATTTCTTCAGGGCTTTTACTTTCTGTATCTGCAACAAGATCGGAACAATCTTTGTAAAGAGAAAGCCTGCGTTCTGCCAGAAGCATAAGCCTTGCCCTTTTGTCTCCGGCCAGCAATGGGCGAGCTAAGTTGCAGTATTCGGTTTCTGTGCGGCCCAGCAGGGTTTCCATTTCTGCCTTTAGCCACACGCAATGGAAGCGGCGCTTTAAAACCGCCCTGTTCACGCTGCTTTCCACAGAACCGCCTCCTGTAGCCAAAATGACGGAGGCCATAGAAGCAATTGAACCTAGCGCCTTTGTCTCCCTCAGCCTAAAACCCTGTTCCCCTTCCTTATTAAAAATATCGGAAACGGACATTCCTGCCTCTTTTTCTATAAACTTGTCAAGGTCAACAAAGGGCAGCCTGCTGATAACAGAAAGAGCCAGCCCTACCGAAGTTTTTCCTGATGCGGGCATTCCGATCAGGGCTATTCGCCTGTATCCTTTTCCGGGTATTTCCATAAGCCATAATAACGGGGCATGGCAAACAAGGTCAACAAAAACACAGCCTTCATGGCTCATGGCTCGTGTACATCATCAGTATTGGGGCCTCCAAGGCTTATACCTCTGGTAGGTACTATATGCCAGTCGCTGCCGGAGTTGCTGTCAAAAGACACCGAATTACGGCAAATGGTTCTTGTACTGGTAGTACCCGTGGACCTGGCGCAGTCTTCCGGCCTTGGCGGGTCCGAGAAAGTCCATGCCCCGGAAGCTGCCAAGGCTATGATTCTGTTCAGAAGAGCTGCTGTTCCAAAGCCGCCATACTTGCTATCGGAATCCACCGTGCGCTCACTGTAAGCCACTGCGTCCATATAATTGCCTACGGGAGAAAGGCAAAGCGACAGCACGGCATTTTTACCAGGCAGGGCTCCATCCCCCTGGCGATACCACAAATCCCAGGCTGCAGCTGAAGAGTCGGCGCCTCCGGACAGGGTCTTGTCTGTAGTTTCATCCAGCTCCGTGGCCAGCCCAAGGGGTTTCAAATGAAGTATAATATAGTCCCCGGTTACCACTTTTAAGGGCGGAAAAATATATCGCAACTGGTAATTCCCGGGAACGCCAACAAAAAATGCCAAGCCGGCACAATTGCCGCTTTCCATTACAAAAAACTCCAGCGCATCAGGCCTTGCGGCACTGCCCTCTGTAAGCAGCTCGTTTATAAGCAGCTTTGGCGGCTCGGGATTATAGCCCCAATACGGTAAAATAAAAGAGGACATATTCCCTGCCGCGTCGGCTATGCTGCCAGATATGGAATAAGCCTCTCCTGGAAGCTGTTCCGCATCAAGGGTTACCACTATGGAGTTATCTGTATCGCCCAAATTTACGGAAAGTATACCAAGCCCGGGATTGTTTGCAAAATCTGGCAGTATGTCCGCAACAGGCTCGTCAAAAAAAATCTGCACTTCCAGCGGGCTATTAGGAGCCCAGCTTGTTACTGCGGGAGGCTTCAAATCTCCCGGGCTAAAGCCTGGCGGCAAGGGCTGCGGCAGGCAGGCGTATAAAACAAGATTAACAGCAAGCAAAAGTACAGAATAGAAGATGGTTGGTTTTGTTTTTTGCATACAGCCTCCATTGTGATACTAACTGGCAGACTGGAATCTTGATTTCACTACGCAAGGGTACTGGCGTCAGAAGGGTGCTTGTGTCAAGTCCATCAGCCACACTACGCCGGAAAATTGAATGCTGATTGCAGTATGGGGAGTTAAAAAACAAGTTTATTTAAAGCCGATTTTTTCCCAGACAGCCCTGTCCTCCTGGCCAAGGCGCCAGAAAGCTGCAGCCTTGATATCCAGGGTTTCATATAATTCAAGCCTTTTTCTTAATGAATTGGAGTCTTCATAATATACGTCCACAACAATGCTTTCTTCATACCTGAACCACGGGATGTCTGCAATCCTTTGGATTTCATTTACAGCTTTCTGGCTTACAAGGGACTCTATGCCGGAAAACTTGTATGCTTTGTCTGTTTTTATATTCCCCCAGGCTCTGCCGTAAAAAGGCAGGCCCATCACCAGTTTTTGGGCTGGAATTTGGGTTTTTGCATAGATTGCAACCCTGTTGCACCAATCCATGGATGCTATTGGGCCAGGCTTACTGCTGCTCCAGTGTTCGTCATATGCCATAATGATAAGCTTGTCCGCTATAGCGGCTATCTTGGCATAAGAAAGAACATCGGTGGCCAGAGACAGCCTTGCTGGCAATGCAACACTAAGGGTCTTTTCACCTATGGAAGCTTTAAGAAGCCCTAAAAACTCGATAAAATCCCCCCTGTTCCTCTGGGGTATGGCTTCAAAATCAATTTGCACTCCATCATAGGGTTTGGCCGCTTCCGTAATGGATTTAATCAGCCTGTCACGAATAGGATAAGATGGATCCAGACACAAATGGGTAAGTGTATAATTGCCTATTTCTGCAAGCACCAGGTGCTTTCTTCCGGAAAAGCCGGCAATTTTGTTTATTTTCGGGATGTTTATGAGTTCGCCATAAGCATTTATCTCTGCAGAAAAATAGCACAAATCGCTGATACTGTTGCGAGCCGGCTCAAGAAAGGCTTCCTCGCCAGCCATAAGATAAGCCCACAGTTCTGCAAAGCTCGGATTTTTTATGTCCGCTGCATGGCCTTGGTCAGCAATTTCCGACACCGGTATTTTGCTGAACGAATCTGCTGCCAGGCCTGTCAATCCAAGGCTTAACAGCAGCAAAAGCACTAAATTTTTTAAATTTAATATCAAAAGCCTTCCCCGTATACAGAAAAGTCAGAAAACTCGGCGCCAGCGCCCAGGGTTCTTAAAGAAACTGTAGCGCCCGAATCTCTGCCAAAGAAGGTTTTGTATACTATTCTAAGGCTATTGTCTACAGCAACGGCTATGTATTCAGCTCCCGGGTCGTATACGATTTCCACCAAATGCCAGTCCTCTATCCCGTCAGCCAACTCGGCATCAAACATGCGCTCCATGACTACATCATTGTCCGACCTGTATAGCTGGATATATGTGGCATCATCTCCCCTTTGCGCCCTGTCCCTTGTAAACCATACAAGAAGGCTTCTGCCTTCACCGTAACCGCGTTTTTTCTTTATATCCTCTACAAAAAAGTGCAGGCCCAGGCCTACCCATCCTTTGCCGCCGGAACGGGCTTTAAAGCTGTATAAAAGGGGGCTTCGGCCCTGGGCAAGGGGCATTTCCAGCCTGGAAAAATACTGAGCTGCATCAGTCTGGCTCAATACTGATTTGTTAATTTTCCATGTGCCCATTCTGGCCAGGGAGCCGTCAAAGCCTTCCCGGTAAAGCTTTGTAAAGCGGCTGGTATCCAGACTCCAGCCGCGCAGATATGCTTTGTCGTCTGCTCCCGGCTGCTTTTCTTTCAGCACACCGGCAGCCATGGCTGCTTCCAGGGCTGCTTCTGCCTGAAGCTTGGCTGCAAGTGCAGCGTCCAGGCTTGCCGACTTGCTGTCCAGCTCTTTTATGGCTGCATCCCGTTCCGCGCTTATGGCTGATACGCGCTGCTCGGCGGCGGCCAACTGTGCTTGCAGCTGCTCCAGGTCCATGCTGCCATCAAAGTCCTTGTCCATTCCGGCTTTGGCTTTTTCAAGGGCTGCTTCTGCTGCTGCCAGTTTTAATTCGAGGGCAGCAATACGCTCGTCCGTATTTGCGGGAGCAGCCATAGCAGCGTCCATTCTTAAACCTTCTTCTGCCAGCAGCGCTTCTATTTCGGCAAGCCGGGCATCTGCCAAAGCCAGGGCTTCATCCTTTTTTACCAAAAGGCCTTCCATTTCGGCTATACTTGTTTCCAGCGCCATTATTCTTTCCGAATTGGCATGGGCTTCTTTTTTAAGGCTGTCATTTTCTATTTCCAGTTCATAAATTCTGGCATAAAGCTCGCTTTTTTCATTAACCAGGCTCTCTATTTCGGATAAAAGGCCAAGCTCCGGAGACTCCAGCCCAGCTTCGGCTGCTTCTGCCTCTGGTTCGGCCTGGGCAAAATCCAGCGGAGCTTCTTTCTGGCCAATGGCAGTTTCAGTTGTTTCTATGATTTCTGGTATTTCTTTTTCTGCTGCTGCTGCTTCTTCTGCCTCCGCATAGTTTGGCTTAGGCCATGCATCTTCCAGCCCTGATTTGGAAATTGATTCTTCCTCTGTATCCTTTTCTTCCTGATTATTATTTGCAGGCTGTTCCGTTTGGTTTGGCGAAGAGCTTTCATCCGTATTTGTATCAGGTTCTGTTGCAGATGATTTTTCCTGTATACCGGAAGCCGGCTCCAAAGAAGAATCAACAAGGCCCAAAATAACAAAGGCATTCTGCTCCGGGCTTTGTGCATAAAGTCCTTGAAAAACCAGAAAAAGCATGCAAACAAAACCAAATATTGCCAGTGCCTTGTTGCGCATGTAAAAATCTCCTTGTCCAAGTCCAATATATAAACCCGTTTTGTACAATTATTACTGTTCCATAAGAATATCGGCTTGTATAATATGCCGGAATACCTAAAAACATCCGTTTATTGGGCAGCTGTTGGAAAATGGCTTGCTTAATGGTATATGTAGTTCCCCAAATCTTATTGTAAGCCGCCATTACTACAATATGTTGTATGATGTCTTGCAAGACTATACAATATTTTGTAGTGTTTTTATAAAATTGCTGTAAACAATAAGATTTGGGGAACTAGGAAAGATTTTCTAAGGAGGGATGATAAAAAGACAACCGGGAGTCGGTAAATCGGGTTATCCTGTTTGGGAAACCGGCAGGGGAAGGCTATAGCTCGCCATTTTTTTTGGTCTTCGAGACCGTTAAGGAGAATGAGGAGCCTTAGCCGCATC
>JAKPMS010000197.1 GCA_029548805.1 Spirochaetota bacterium
TGAATACCCCCAACTCTTTTCGTCTGAAAGCCTGAAGCTTGGGTATAATACAGAGCCAAACGGAAGTCCATATTTTATAGCTGCACATGATGGAACATATTCAAAGCCGCTAGTAATAGAAGACATGACTTACAAGGCTGGAAGGCTTTTTATTTTGCTGGCACAGCAAATGTCAGAGCTAAATTCCGATAATAATCCTATTGTAGAGGCTTATGAATACGAACTTTTTTCCAGAGGCAAGCTTGTAGTTCTGGATACGGCTAGCATGGCTTTTGTAAAAGAGCTGGGTTGGAGCGATATTGAATATATGCATGAACCGGACAGCACAAGCAAGCTGTATGGCCCAAAACGCTTTGTAGGCTTTAATAAAGACAAGCTGTATTTTGTGGATGAAGGCTTTTCATGGAGTGGGAGTAGTGTTGATAATTTGACTAATGTTGACAGGGTAATTGAAGTGGATAGCAGCAGCTTGTCAGGCTTTAATACCGGCTTAAAAAATATAAGCGCTTTTTACCATGATTACAGCCTAATTGAAGTAAATCTATTCATTTGATGCTGGATAAAAAAGGAAATAGACGTATATAATTTGTGCTATGACAGACTTACAAAAAAAAGCAGTAGCTTTGCATACTGGGGGCTCGGGCTGTACCCAAGCTGTATTTTGCGCCTTTGCGGATGTAATTGGCTTTGATTTTGCCACAGCCCATCGTTTTGCCACGGGACTTGGAGGCGGTATGGGCCGCTGCCAGTTGGTATGCGGTGCCATTACCGGGGGCATCTTGGCTCTTGGCGCAGCCTTTGGTAACAATAGCGGCGCAGACCTGGACGCAAAAGAGCTAAGTTACGCAAAGGCAAGCGTCCTTGTAAAAACCGTGGAAAAGGAATATGGATGCAATGATTGCCAAAACCTTTTGGGCATAGACATAAGCACAGAAGAGGGCAGGGCCAGGGTAAAGGAAGAAGGCCTTGCAGACGAAGTGTGCGACAAGCTTATAGCCAGAGTAGTTGAGCTGGTTTATACGGAGCTTGAAGCAGGCGGCTTTATAAAGTAAAGCTCCTTTATTGCCCTGCCGTCAGACAGGGCACGTTTTTCAAACTTGGTCACGGGCCTCCAGCTTTGCTTCTCAGCCCATAGGGCAAATGGGTTAGCCAAGCCTGCTTCTTCAGAGAAAACTTCCATGGCTCTTTCGGCATATTCTTCCCAGTCTGTTACAAAATATATATAAGCGCCCGGTTTTAGCCTGGATGCCAAAAGCTTTACAAAAGATTTATTTATCAGCCTTCTTTTGTGGTGCCGTTTTTTGGGCCAGGGATCAGGAAAAAATATATTAAATCCGTCTACAGAGTTTTCCGTTATCATGCTTGTCAAAACTTCTACGGCATCGTGTTTTATAAGCTTAAGGTTTTTTATGTTTTGAGCTTCTATTTCCGACAATAGCTTGCCAACTCCGGGAGCATGCACATCTATTCCCAAAAAAGCTGTATCGGGCAGGGTTTTGGCTATTTCCAGGGTGGCCTGACCCATGCCAAAACCAATTTCCAATACAAATTTGGAATTTGCGTTCAGGATATCAGAAGGGCCAAGTTTTCTGCCAGGCTGCCAGTCAAAGCCGTAAAGGGGATAAAGCCTGGCCAATGCATCCTTCTGGATAGCAGTCATTCTGCCGGCGCGGATGACGTAGCTTTTTATCCTATCCCGGGCTGAAAGACTGCCGGGTTTTAATCCGGTAGTCGAATTTTCCATGAAAAATATCCTGTTTCTGACTTGGTATTAAATGCATAAACAGCCAGATAGTCCGCGCCTGTACGCCAGCCCGCATCGGGCCAAAGTTCATCCAGCAATGTGGTTCCGGGCTTTATGTCTACTGTACGGCGCACATTTCCGGCAGCATCAAAAAAAAAGGCAGTGTTAGCGGTATATGGAGAATCCAGCAGCATAGACAGCTTTTCCAGCCTGGGCCGGGGGCCATCATATATATCTGTTACAGGCTCTCGTATAATTAAGGCCCTCTCGTCCCTTTCTCCGGCCCTGTCTACCAAAACTAGCCGATAATCTCCCCTTGGAAGCAGTGGCTCCGGCCCCCGCAGGCTGTTGTGCCCAATCCATACGGCGTCGCCTTCTTCTTGCTTTATCCAGTTTTCCGCATCCAGGGCCCAGAAAATTTCATCTGGGTCATTCAGCACATAAAGATGCTCGATATCGGAAAACCCGTCTTTGTCCCTTACAGATACCATTAAAGAAAGCTGTTCTGTAAAATCGCCCTTATCCGAATTGGCTGCAATTATTAGCCGCTTGCTTATGCTTGAAATTTCCGGAGGGTTAATGGCACAGGAATTAAGCAAAAGCAAAGCCAACAAGCCAGTCAGCTTAAGACAACAAGGCATTATTTTTAATTGCAGTCCCTTAAAGCGTTTCAAGCTTTAACCCATTTTTACTGCATTTATGGCATCTTCCAAAGAAGAGTATTCCTGCATTGTTCTGCTGCTTAGCTTTCTTAGCAGCCAAATGTTTCTGTCATTTTCTTCTATGCCCCTGATCAATGCAAATGAGGCACCCTTTTTTTCTGCATAGGCATATTGTAGGGGCAGCTTTCTGGCTTCCGGATAAACTTCACATGCTATACCGGCATTTCTGGCCAAAAAGGCTGCTGCCTGGTATTGCGGTGCAAGCCGGCTGTCAGCCATTGTTACCAGCAATTGGGTATAGCCATGGGGTTTGGCTTTATGGTTCAAAGTATCCAGTGCAGCCAAAAGCCTGTCCAGACCTACCGAAGCGCCAACTCCCGGCAAGTCTTGCTTTGTATAAAGGGATGCCAAATTGTTATAGCGTCCTCCGGAGCATATGGATCCTATGTCAGGCAGCTTATCCAGAAAGGTTTCAAAAACTACGCCTGTATAGTAATCTAGCCCTCTGGTAATACTGGGAGCCAGCTTTAAGCAGGCATCCTGGCCAGCAGCGCTTGCCATTGCAAATATTTGCTCAATTCTGTCAGAGTCGGGATTGCTGCCGCCAGCCAAGCTTGTTATGCGCTCCAGTGTTGGCCCGAAAGCTTCGTCTTCTCTTATAAATTCCATAAGCTCGTCTTTTGCAGTATTGCCCAGAACTTGCTCCAGTAGCCGTCCAGTCTCTTCTTTGCCTATTTTGGCAAGCTTGTCCACTATCCTTAGTGTATCTGCCGATTTTGTTTCAGCCCCAATTATGGAAAGGAAGCGGTTGAATATGCCCCTATGGTTAATTTTTACAGTAGCTCCTGCTACACCCAAGGTTTTCATTGCTAAAACTATGGTAGAAACAATGTCAAAATCTGCAGACGCGCTATCCACGCCAATAATATCAAAATCGCATTGGGTAAACTCCCTGTACCGGCCTCTTTGGGTGTTTTCGCCCCTCCATACCTTGGCTATATGATAACGCCTGAATGGAAGCTCCAGCTCGTCATAATGCTCTGCCATAAAGCGAGCCAGTGGTACTGTAAGATCAAAACGCATAGCTACATCCCTGCCGCCATGGTCTGTAAAGCGGTATACCTGCTTTTCTGTTTCCCCGCCGGCTTTGCCAAGCAGAATTTCTGCATACTCCAAAACAGGGGTATCTATGGGAACAAAACCCGACTGTCTGAAAGCCATAACAAGTTTTTCCGAAAGATCTGCCCGTTCTATTTCTGATCCGGGCAGAAAATCCCTGAAACCTTTCAGTACTCTGGGCTTTATTATATCGCTCATAATATATGCTCCTGAATTTTGATTATCGCCCAATTTGTGCTTTAAGTGCAAGTTGTATATAGTTTCTGGAAGCTTTGAGATAAAGCCTATTTTGCAAAAAACGATACCATATAGAGTATATAGCTATACTGTTCATACAATATATTGTGCCAAAAGCAATTGTCTCAAAGGTTCCAGGAACTATAAAAAGCTTTAAGACTATCAGGATGGTTCTCTAAGCAGTTCGGACAGCTCGTCTCCTGAAACATGATCCACAAAGGAAGTTTCTCCAGCATTCTGAACAAGCAAGGCCTCTCTCATTTCTTTGACAGCAGCTTTGTGAGTAGTCAGCATGCGCAGTATTTCATCTCTGGAGCTGGAAAAGCTCTTTGACAACAAGGTATCTGGTCTTGTAAATTCGTCCAAGGCTTCCGAAAAGCGTTGGGCAGTATTGGCCAATAACCTGAGGTTTTCCGGTCTGTTTATCATACGGGTGTTTTGAAATACCATTTCTTTTACTTTTCTTAGTGAAGCATCAGCAAGCCTTATCATTGCAAGCAGGGTATCTCCGATGATTTCTGGATCAGTTTCAAGGCTTGATGCGTCGTGTATAACACGAACCAGCCCGTCTATGATAAAAAAATTGTCTTCATAATGATACATTTGCGACATGCTTTATTGTAGCTTGCATAAACAGAAGGGTAAAGCTGATTATTTCTGTTTTGTCGGGCAAAACGTGATTATATTTACACTTCCCTGAAGCTCAGTGACAACAAATTACCTTCAAGATTTTGCTTATAAGCATCGGCTTGAAAAGCCTTAGGGCTTTACGATATACTGTCAGCAATTACCCGCCATTTTATTAGCGCGTAACTCCTTATCCGCCCTTGAGGGCGGATCATTAGACCATGGGGAGGATCAATGAGACCCTACGAATTAACTACCATTTTTACGACTGAAGAAGAACTCTATCAGCAGTCAAAAGCAGCAGTTCTTGAAACCCTAAAAAACTTGGGTGCAGAACTGGTAAAAGAAGAAGAGCTAGGCGAAAAAGCCCTTGCTTACGAGATCAAAGACAAAACCCGGGGCCGTTATGCCCTGTTTGTTGTCAATATGATGCCTGATAAGATAAACGAAGCACAAAAAGTGTTCAAATTGGACAAAAACATTTTAAAGCACCTTTTTGTCAGGGCAGAAAACTAAGGGGGCAATATGTCAAGTCTCAGTGTTGCTGTATTGGTAGGCAGGCTTACCCGTGATGCAGAACTCAAATATACCAACTCCGGCAGTGCAATATGCCGTTTTTCTGTTGCAACCAGCAGTAGACGAAAAAAGGGTTCGGAGTGGGTGGAAGAGCCAAGCTACTGGGACGTTGATCTGTGGGGCAAACAGGCCGAATCACTTAACCAGTATTTGAACAAAGGAAAACTTGTGGCTGTGGAAGGCACCATGCGCCAGGACCGCTGGGAACAAGACGGGCAAAACCGCATGAAAGTTGTAATAAACGCAAATACTGTTCAATTCATTGGCTCTGGCCAAACCAATTATGCCGGGTCAGCCAATACTGCGGGTTCTGGCTATCAAAACCATGGGCAAGGCCCAAAACCCGCGGAGTTTCAAGGTCCCTACCAGGACAAGGCCCAGCATCAAAATCAGTCAAGTGACGACTTTTCAGATGATATTCCATTTTAACAAATAGTGAACAAGGAGACTATAAATGTCAGATATGAGAGATGGCAGAGAAGAACGCGGTTCCCGCGCTGAAGATCATGGCAAGCGAGACGGAGAAGACCGTGGCCGCGGTGGCAGAAAAAGCTTCTTTAGAAAAAAAGTATGCAAATTTTGTGCCCAAAAAATGAAAATAGATTACAAGGACCCGGATACTTTGAAACGTTTTATTACCGAACGAGGCAAAATCCTCCCAAGACGCATAACCGGTTCATGTGCCAAACACCAGAGAGCCCTGGCTCTTGCCATAAAACAGTCCAGATCTCTGGCGTACTTGCCTTACGTAACAAAATAATACCTTGTTAAAAGATATCCGGGTTACAGAAGCCAAGGCAGCGCTATTTGCCGGGGCGCTTACAGCAGTGCTGTACGGAACAGTAATATTGATGCCGGTTTTTCTGTTGCCCATAGGTCATGTGGGAGCCAGGCGTGGTTTCAGAGCCATGTTTTTAAGCTCCCTGGCTGCCATTACCCTGATTTCTGTCTGGCAGTTTGTTTTGATAGCAAAAACAGGGCCATTGAGCAATTCCATGCTTTTTATCAGTTTTGCCCCTCCCGTGATCCTGGTGGTCGGGATGCTTGTCCTGGCAGCCCCCGGGCTGTCAAGAATTGCTTATCCGCTTAGGGTGCTGCTTGTAACTGCAGTAGCCACCATGATAAGCCTTCCTTCCATGCTTATAGCTCTTAAAGATGAAGGAACAAAAAAAATATTTGAAAATGCCCTTATGCTTTACAACGAAAAGCTGGGAGGCAACTCAGTTGCAACTATCTGGGATGCCATGATTATTGGCATAAGCTCTACATACGGATCAATTTTGTTTGCATTTTTATTTATCAGTTCGTGGCTTGCTTATCGTTTGGGAAAAATATCGCTTGCAAGAAAACCAATAGATGTTAAAGAAACCGGGCTGTCTGTCAACTCTGTACCTTATATTGCCTCTTATAAAGTGCCCGACTATCTTGTATGGCCCTTGTTGGCTTCATGGGCAGCCTTGCTTGCAAACAGATTTTTCCCTTCCCGCTTGCTATCGGCGGTCGCATTGAATGCGGCCTTATCATTATCAATCTGTTACGGAGTTCAGGGTCTTGCCGTTGTCCGAGCGCTTGCCGATCGTTTTGGACTGGCTTCTGCCTTGCGTTTTGCCGGGCCTATCATAATCATGCTGCTGGTTTTAAATACCAAGCTTGCCATGATTCTGTTTGGCATTCTGGCATTGCTTGGTACCCTTGAGACCTGGATACCTTTCCGTGCAGCAACAAAAGGAGATTTACCATGAAGGTAATACTCAACAGTGATGTTCCCTATCTGGGAGAGCTTGGCGACGTGAAGGATGTTGCCAATGGCTATGCCCGCAACTTTCTTCTTCCAAGAGGACTGGCTTTTCCGTACAACCCTTCTACAGTTGCCATTTTCGAAAAACGCAAGGCAGAAATAGAAGCAACCAAAGCAGAAAAACGATCCAGGAGCGCCGGCTTAAAAACCAGGCTGGAATCAGAGGAACTGGTTCTGGATATGCCGGCTGGAGCCAATGGCAAGCTGTTTGGTGCAGTATCCAATGCCACCATTGCTGACGAATTGCTTAAAAAAGACATAAGCATAGACAGGAAAAAGATTGAAGTTCCCGGTAGAGTTATTAAAAGTGTCGGTAACTACAAAATTCTTGTAAAGCTTTATGAAAAAGAAGAAGCAATACTTCAGGTACAGGTAAAAGGCCATGAAGAAAAGGCAAAACATACAGCGCCTGCCGCACAGCCCAAAAGAAAGCGCGGAGAAGCCCATCAACAGGCTGCCAAAGAAAGCGCCGGCGATGCTTCTTCCGACCCTGTAGACAGCGAAAAATAAAGCATAAGCATGATAAGCGCCCGGCTAAAAGACAAGATCCCGCCCCATAACATTGAGGCGGAACAAGCTACGCTGGGCGCACTTTTACTTGATCCAGATACAATAAACAAAGTACTGCATTTCATCAGGCCTGATGATTTTTATATAAATGCCAACAAAAATGTTTTTTTCGCAATAGTATCCCTGTTTGAAAAAGGGCAAAAAGCCGACCTGATAACCCTTGCGGATGAAATGAGGGCTTTGAATACCCTGGATATATCGGGAGGGCCAGCCTATATTGCCAAACTTACAGACCTGGTTCCTTCCAGCGCCAACATAGAATATTATACAAAAATTGTACAGGACTGTTCGATCCGCAGAACCTTGCTAAAACTTGCCGCGTCCATCAGCCAAAAAGCCTATGACGAATCGGTAAATACTGATTTGCTCCTTGATGAAATCCAGGAAAATATTTTTGAAGTCAATCATGATATTCAATCAGTAAGCTACCGCTCGGTCAGGGAAATCATCCCGGAAGCCATGAGCAAAATAGAAGAGCTTGCAAAAATGAAAAACCAGTATACCGGCATACCTAGCGGTTTTTCAGACCTGGACAATATGACGGGCGGATTCCAGGATTCGGAGCTGATAATAATAGGCGCCAGACCTAGTGTAGGCAAAACTGCTTTGGCATTGAATATAGCAGCCCATATTGCTATAAGGGAAAAAATTCCAACTTGTTTTTTTTCTTTGGAAATGTCCGACCTGTCCCTGACTAACAGAATTTTATCCAGTGAAGCCAGAATTGATTCGGAAAGGGTAAAAAGCGGCCTGATCAAACCCAGTGACATACAGAGCCTTATGGACTCGGCCAGCAAAATTTATGAAGCACCTTTGTATATAGTAGACGCTCCTAACATAAAGCTTCTGGACCTAAGGTCTCTGGCCAGAAGAATGAAAAGTGAAAAAAATATAAAAATAGTTTTTATAGATTACCTGACACTGATAACTCATGAAAATATGGACCTGCCACGTTGGGAACAAATAGCCAGCATATCCCGATCCCTTAAAGCCCTGGCCAGAGAGCTTAAAATTCCAATAATAGCACTTTCCCAGCTAAAGCGTGAAGCCGAAGGCAAACAGCCATCTTTGGCAGACCTCAGGGAATCCGGCTCTATAGAACAGGATGCGGACCTTATCATGTTTTTGCACCGAGAACGGGAAATTGATAAAAGGCTGGACGAAGGTTCGCCATATATTCAAACTGATCTTTTGCTGGCCAAACACAGAAATGGCCCTGTAGGGAAGGTTGACCTCTTGTTTTTTAAAAAGCATACCCGCTTTGAAACACTTGAAAAAAGGCCTGTCTGATAATAAATTAATTATGGCTGCAAATGATACAGGCAACATGAAGCCGTTAACAAAGCAACAGGCTGTTCATGACTGCATTTGGCAGGATGGGAGGAGCAATGAACATAGAGAATAATTATGATTTGACTTATCTTGTAAATGATACAGAACGTTTGGTATTCGAAGAACTGGGACAAGTACTGGAAGAAGAACAATACAAGGGTGTATGTATATGCCAGGATTGTGTTATTGACATGGCTACTCTGGCTTTAAACCGCCTTGAACCCCGCTATCATGCTTCGCTTTTAGGCACCATATATGCCCAATCAGCTGGTAACGAACAATATACCGAAAAAGTCCGTGAAGCTGTTAATTTTGCTGTAAAAAAAGTGAGTTCCAATCCAGCACACAGCTGAAACCATGCCAGACTGTTTTTGCTTGATTTGATTATTGGGAAGCTCTAAAAACTGAAGTTTTTTTTAGTTTCTTGAAGCTTAGTGACAAAACAAATTTTGGCAAAAACTATACCATATATTGTATATCCCTTAGGGGCTTCATACAATACAAAGTATCAAATTAAAAAGCCACTAAGTTTCCTGGAACTACATTTTATTCTCCGTTTTCCGAAAAATCCAGTTTTTTTATGGAATGATAGTTGCCTTTTTTTAGGCTTCTGTACGGTTCTTTATCCTGATTTTTGTGCATGTTTGCCAGACTGCTTTCATAGGATGTTTTAGGCAGAATAATAACCGCCGATTCGTCTGCCTTGATCCCTATTATGTGAAAAACCAAGCCCTTGTCTGACATGCCATTATATATAGCCCTGATTTCATCAGAATCAGAATTTTCAGCAGCTTTTGCTTCAAGTGCGTACTTCATAAGCTCCAGCACCAATGGGTCCAATCCGTCTCTTATTATCCTGGCCCGTTCAAACAGCTCCTGATAACCAAGCAAAACCTCATTTGGCTTGGTGTTTTTGCCCATATACACAGAAATACGTTCTTCTTCCGGCAGGACAACAAAGTTCAAGCCTTTGCTTTTGGCAGTAAAGCCAAGGGGCAGGGGAGCCCACACATAGCTGCCGCAAGCTTCACACTTACTCCCGGGCATATTTCCATTAGCAATAAATTCAAGCATATCAATATTTTTGTCCAAATCTATTGGATCATGGACATCCATTTTGACAACGTTTTCACATCTGCAAACTGTTTCCTTCATGTATACTCCTCCTATATCATTTTTATAGTTCCTTGAACCTTAGTGATAAATACAATTTTGTCAAAACTGATACTCCTTAGTGTATATACCAAGTCAGCTTCATACTACATAAAGTACCGAATTGAAAATTCACTAAGGTTCAAGGAACTACATATCATCTTCCCGAAAAAAACAGGACGTCTCCGGTCAGTGCAAGCAAAAAAATCAAGCCAATAACTACAAGTCCTATTGTCTGATACCTCAACATGGTTTTTATTTTTGCCGGCTTACGCCTGATCCATTCTATAATAAAAAACAGCAATGCTCCCCCATCCAAAAGGGGAATGGGCAGCAAATTCATGACGCATAAACCTATGGAAAGAATGGCAAGAAAACCCAAAAAAGAAGAAAAGGCGCCTGGTTGCCTTGATGCAATACTTTCTTTTGCAATACTGCCAACCATCCAGGTTATCCTAGCCGGGCCTGATACAGCTTTTAATACATTTACACCAAGAAAAAGGCTGCCCAAACCTTTATATGTGGAAGCTATGGTTTTGCCCGTCTCTGCCAAAGCCAAGCCCAAGCTGTTCATCGCTCCGGATGCTTTAATTGTTTTAGTGTTGCTTTTCCAGTTGATTCCAAGAAAATCAGACTGTTCATCTTGGTAGGCCAATACCAAAGCTGCCTTTTTTTCCACAGCATCCCTTATAAACCTAATTTCTATGCGGCCCGGTTTCTTTGTTTCCAGATAGGATGCCATGGCAAGGGTGTTTTGTACAGGCATATTGTCAACAGCAACAATTCTGTCTCCCGGCTTTAGTCCGGCCAGGGCTGCCGGCCCGTTTTTGTTTACGTTTTCGATAACTGGTTCAACCCAAGGATAAATTCCTATTCGGCCAGCGCCGCTTTCCTTGTCCAGGCTTGGTTCCAGTTTCATTGTTAAAAGCTGCCCGTTTCGAAGCAGCTCCGCATCAAGCTCTTTGTTGGCCGACATGGAGATTATTTCTTGAATCTCGAAAAAATTGTCCACCTTTTTATAATTAAGCTTTAAGATTCTGTCGCCGCTTTTCAAACCAGCTTCATCAGCCGGATAAGTATTGGCATCAAAATCGCTAGCAAGCAATATTTTGGTATCCCAACTCTTAATGTCATAGCCAATGGACATAATAAAAAAATAGGCCAAAAACGCAAAAATTATGTTCATTAAGGGCCCGCTAATAGCTATGAAGCTTCTTTTTCCAGGAGTTGCTCCATAGTATGACCCCGGTTCCTTGGGTATATGCTCTTGGCCCGTTTCTATTGCTTCTCTAAAAGCGTTTTCGCCTTTCATTCGGCAATAGCCGCCTATTGGCAAAACAGATATACTGTATCTTGTTTTTCCAAATTGCCTGGACAGCAGCCTGGGACCCCAGCCAAGGGAAAATTCTTCAACTTCCACCCCAGTTATTTTGGCTGCTCCAAAATGTCCCAGTTCATGAACAAAGACAACTACTCCAAGCCCTATCAATCCAAGCAAAATGGTAAAAAGACCCATCAAATCTCCTTGACAGCAAGCGCTCTGGCCAATTTATCACTTTCCATAGCTTCTTCTATAGAGTCAATGTTTTCTGGAAAGCGAGTGCCAAGAGTTAGTTCAACAATTCTGGAAATATCTACAAAACGAATTTTGCCTTTTATAAATGCTTCTACAGCTACTTCATTGGCAGCGTTGTAGGCACAACAAAAGCCTTCGCCCAAAGCCAATGCTTCATAAGCCAAACCCAGAAGAGGGTAGCGTTCTGGTTCTGGCTTGAAAAAGTTTAGGGATGAATCCGTCAAATCCAGGTTTGCCAATGATTCTTTTAAAACAAGCGGCCATGACAATGCATTAAGTATGGCCAAACGCATATCCGGTTTGGATATTTGGGCATAAAGGGAGCCATCCATGCTCCTTACCAAAGAATGCACCCTGCTTTCCGGATGAATCAAAACTTTTATCTCTGCGGCATTCATTTCGAAAAGCCTGGCTGCTTCAATAACTTCCAGGCCTTTATTGGCCATGGAGGCAGAGTCTATGGTAATTTTTGGGCCCATATTCCAAGTAGGGTGCTTTAAGGCTTCTAGTGGGGTTTTATCTTTCAAGCTTGAAACAGGGTCATTTCTAAAGGCTCCGCCGGAAGCGGTAATTATAAGTTCCTGAATATTGTTTTTGCCAAAACGCTCAATCAGGTTGAACAAGGCTGAATGTTCCGAATCAACAGGAAGCAGCTTTTTTCCGTTTTGCCTGGCAATATCCATAATCAGGCGCCCCGCCATGACTATGGTTTCCTTGTTTGCAAGGGCTAAATCCTTGCCGGAGTTCAGTGCCCAAACAGACGGAAGCAAGCCTGCAGATCCGGCAATTGCATTCAATACTATGTCTGCTTTTGTATTCTCTATAAAATTTTTAAGGGAGCCGGGACCCGAATGCTTAAAAGCATTGTCTGTTTTGGAGCCAAGGCAGCACGGAATAGCAGGGTAACTTTTAGAAAATTCCAAAAGTTTTTCCCTGTTCCTGTCTGCATGAAGACCTGCCAGCACAAAGTTATCAGGATGTCTGGAAATAATATCAATAGTCTGTATGCCAATGGATCCGGTAGACCCCAAAACAAGTGTGCGTTTCAAAAAAGCCCCGGCCTTTCAGGAAACCATTCCCGACAACAACAGGATTATTAAAAAAACAGGGGCAGTAAACAATAGGCTGTCAAATGAGTCCAGCAAACCCCCTCGTCCTGGGATTACAAATCCTGAGTCTTTTACTTTGCAGGATCTTTTTATGGCTGATTCCAGCAAATCACCCATTATAGCGGCCATGCCGCAAAATAGCCCTATACATAAGCTTACAAGCCAGAAAACAGGGCCTATTGCCGAAAACAGTATAGGACCAAGGGTGGCAGCGATAAAACTGGCGCTCATTCCTGCTATTAAGCCTTCCAGGCTTTTTTTGGGTGATACCATGAAAATGTTTCTTTTTTTTCCAATGGTAATTCCTACCAACCAGGCCAGGCTGTCATTCCCAAAAACAATAATCATAAACCATAACAAATATTGGGCTGAATGCTCTTTTATGCTCAACATAGCCATGATGGAAGAGCCTAGCATTCCAGGGTACATTATATAAAAAGCATTATAACTCAATTTTTCCAAAGCTCCGGGTATGTTTTTTTCTGATATTGGAAAAGCTGCAGTTGCTGCAGACAAACTGAATCCGGCCAAAAGAAAAAGCGAGCTAGGTATAAGCCAGATGGATATCAAACTTTCTTGATTAAAAAGCAAGCCGTATAAATATGTAGCCAAAACAGGAGAAAGGCATAAAAAAAGCACGCTTGTTTTTCTGGCAAGACTGGATCCAGGCTCTATCATGTGTAAAAGCTCCAGGCCAGAACCTGCACAGAACAAAAGAACCAAAATTGCTATTGGCAGATGATTAAATTGCGGTACATACAAAATCAATAGTACCAGCACGGGCACCCCGATGCCAACCAACAAAAGGCGCTGCAAATAATTGCTCATTTTTCAGCTCCAAATCTTCGATCACGACGCTGGTACTCTTCAATTGCCAATTTCAAATTGTCTTCGGTCCAGTCAGGCCATAATATGGGTGAGAAATACAATTCAGAGTAAGCAACTTGCCATAAAAGAAAGTTGGACATCCTGTACTCCCCGCCGACTCGTATTACCAGATCAGGATCAGGCATGTCTGGGATATCCATGCAGGCAATAAATTCTTCTTCTGTAGGTTTGCGATCCAATCTACCCAGCTTCCCGATGGCTCTAAGTATTTCATCCCGTCCGCCATAATTAATTGCAAGATTGACCCTTGTATCTTTAAAGAGGGCTGTTTCTTTAACTACATATTGAATAGCATCTTTTACATTGTCAGGCAATCTGTCCATATCTCCCGAATGGACAACCCTTATCTGATTTTCCTTATAAAAATCTATTTCTGCTCTCAGATAACGGCCGACTAAACCCATTAAAAAAGAAACTTCTTCCTCAGCGCGTTTCCAGTTTTCTGTACTGAATGTATATAGAGTCAGGTTTTTAATACCCATGTCCCTGGCAGATTTTACTATACGCTTGGCAGTATTAAGCCCTTCTTTATGACCCTCGCTACGGGGAAGTCCTCTGGATTTGGCCCATCTCCCGTTTCCGTCCATAAATATGGCTATATGCGATGGAAGAGAGCTTGCTTTAGTATTCATTTTAGACTTCCAGAATCTCTTTTTCTTTTTCTTCCAGAACTTTATTAATCAATACAATAAAGGAGTCAGTAGTTTTTTGCAGTTCTTCTTCCGCTTTTTTGTTTTCGTCCTCTGAAAAACCGGCTTTTTTCAAGTCTTCAAGGCTATCTCGTCTTATGTTTCTAATACCAACCCTGGAAGATTCAGCGCTAGCTTTGGCACTTTTTACAAGCTCTTTGCGTCTTTGTTCAGTAAGCGGAGGAATTGAAATGCGTATGACCTTGCCATCATTTGAAGGATTCAAACCCAATTCTGATTTCTGGATGGCTTTTTCAATTTCTACAATCAAAGCCTTATCCCAAGGCTGAATTACAATCAGCCTGGCTTCTGGTACCGAAATGGTTGCTACCTGGGATATTGGGGATTTTTGGCCATAGTAGTCTATACGCAAACGGTCCAGCAAAGCCGGAGATGCCCTGCCTGTACGAAGGGCAGCAAATTCCTCCTTAAGTGCTGAAAGTGTTTTGTTCATGCGTTCTTCACAAGCCTTTTTTATGCTTTCCATATAATCTCCCAATTTTCACACTTCAAGTTAAAATATTTATGGCGCTGATAATCAGCGCCATAAATATCAGTTTTCTCCTACTTTTGCATAAACCATGTCTTTTATTTCAAGTTTTGCATTTACTTTACCGGACATCTGAGACAGCATTGAACTTACACTTTGCTTTTCATCCTTCACAAAAGCCTGGTCCAACAGGCAGACTTCTGTCATCAGCTTTTTTACTTTGCCAGCCAGAATGCCCTCAATAACCTTGGCGGGTTTACCTGCCATTTTTTCGTCGCTTTCTATTTGTTTGGCAAAAATGGATTTCTGTTCTTCCAGCCAAACCGGGTCTATATCGTTCTGTTTAAGATACATGGGCCTGAATGCAGCAACATGCAGAGCTATATCATGGATAAAATCGGCAACTTCAGCAATTTTAAAAACTTCGGGCTTGTCGGAACTGAATTTGACTATAACAGCAAGCTTGCCTTCTCCGTGGACATATGAGTGCAATATTTCATTGCTGTTTGCTTTTTCCAGGACAACCTGTTTTAAGGTAATGTTTTCCTTTATGACGCTAGCCATATCCTTGACTATGTTTTCCAGTTCTTCAACTGGTTGGCCATAATTCTTTTCCATGCTTAAACGGGCAATTTTGTTGCCGCCGTTTATAAAATCTTCATTTTTACACACAAAGTCGGTTTCACAAGCTATTTCTACCAGGCTTATATTGCCATTGTCTTCATGCAAAAAAATCCGGCCTTCGTTGGTAGCCCGGCCCGATCGTTTTGCAACTCCTGCCAGTCCCCATTCCTTCAACTTTCTTTCAGCGATTGCAAAATCTCCTTCCGCCTCAATTAGGGCTTTTTTGCAATCCATCAAGCCTGCGCCTGTTTTTTCACGCAGGTTTTTTATATCTTGGGCTTTAATTTCCAAAGCTTCCTCCTATAGAACTTATCTGTTTTTATTTTCAGTTTTCGTAATATTTGTCTTCTTCAATGATGCTGTCTTCATGTTCAGTTAAGGCTTCTTCAACCTTGGTTCTGGAAGCATCAGCTTCGTATGTGCTGGGGTCTACTTCCACTTCTTCGTCGTTGCCGGCATTTGCTGTCTCGATTGAATCAAATTCTTCCTCGTCCTGCAAGGTTTCTATTATTCTGAGACCGGTTTCGCTTTCTGCTTCCATTACTGCATTGGCAATGATCTGTGTGAAAAGAGAAATTGACCTTATAGCATCATCGTTACCCGGGATGGGGTAGTCTATTCCTTCCGGATTGCAATTGGTGTCCACCACTGCAACAATGGGAATGCCAAGGCGCCTTGCTTCTGCTACTGCAATTGCTTCTTTCCTGGTATCTATTACAAAAAGAATACCGGGCAATTTTGTCATGCCTTTAATTCCAGCAAGGTTTTTTTCAAGCTTGCTTTTTTCTTTTAGCAGCTGGGCCTGTTCCTTTTTTGTAAAGCTGGAATAGTCTTCTTTTTCCAGCTTGATAAGTCTTTCAATGGATTTTCTTACTGTAGCAAAGTTGGTCAGCATGCCACCCAACCATCTGTTATTTACATAAAACTGCTCACAACGCTCTGCTTCTTTTTGAACTGCCTGCTGAGCCTGTTTTTTGGTCCCGACAAACAGTACCGGCTTGCCGGCAACCACGGTTTTTCTGACGGCTTCATAAGCTTCTTTAATGGATTGAATGGTTTTTTGCAAATCGATAATGTGTATGCCGTTTCTTTCTGCAAAAATAAACTTTTTCATCCTTGGATCCCAGCGCTTTACCTGATGGCCAAAATGGACGCCGGATTCCAAAAGGCTTTTCATGGTGACTACTGCCACAATTTCCTCCATTGGCTTCCCTGCTAAAACTGAGGAAGCCCCCTTCACTTGTTCTCATTATCCTTGTTGACTCGCAAATTTGGTACGATAGGTCAAGAAGATAACGGAAGATTAGTATTGCCTATGCTTAAAGGCAATACTTTCAGGCCTGTTTTCCGAACGGAAATTCGCTTCTAATAAGGAAACGGATAGCCTATTTGCAAGAGAATGTCATAAAATGTATGAATAGGCAAGCCCACTATGCAAGAGAAAGAGCCTTCAATTTTTTCCACAAAAAACGAAGCCAGTTCCTGTATTTTGTATGCCCCAGCAGCTCCAAACCATTCATTTTTTGACAGATAAAAGTCAATTTCTTGCTTGCTCATGCTTTTGAACCACACGGTGGTTTCATTGACAGATTTTATCAGTTTTCCCTTGTGCATATCCAAAACGGCCACGCCAGTAGATACGGTATGCGCTTTTCCGGACAAAAGCTTTATCATTTCTTCAGCCTGGCGTCTGTCAGCAGCTTTGCCATAAGCTTTTCCATCTATGGAAACAAGGGTATCAGCTCCCAAAGCATAGCGAACATTGGATATGTTTGTTTTTGCGCTTTCCATAACTTTGAGTTCTGCTAGTGCCATAACTCTCTCTTTTATGGGCAAATGATCAAAATGGCTCTCATCACAATCCCTAGGAGAAACGATCATAGAAAAACCCAGGTTTTCAAGCATTTCTATTCTTCTTGGAGACGAGCTAGCCAACAGTATGGGTTCTTTAAATACTGTTTCTTTCATACCTGCACTTTCAATGAAATTGTAAATAGTTCCCTAAAGCTTAGTGATAAATATAATTTTGTCAAAACCCATACTCCTTATTGTATAAGTCCAGTCAGCTTCATACTATCTAAAGTACCGAATTGTAAAATCACTAAGCTTTAGGGAACTACAAAAATTGTTCACAGTCAAGTTGTTAACCAGGTTGACACATACTACCCTTATCTTATTATAATTCGATTGCATTAATTGCTTTTTATTTCTTTAAGTAGAGCGATTAGCTCATATGGATAGAGCGACAGCCTCCGGAGCTGTAGGTGGTGGGTTCGATTCCCGCATCGCTCAAAGCACAAGTTGTTGTCAAAGCCAATATGGCCTTTGTCAAAAGCTTCCTTTGATAAAAACAGGCGTAAACAAATGAAAAATTTTAGGCATATAAATCCAGTATTGTGCCTGTATTGTCTATGGATGTCTGGTTTTCCTGTTCATTTTTATCTTCTGGATTATCCTCCCGTGAATGCGATCTTGTAGAAGATTCTATCAATGTGGATGTATATACCGGACCAATTCCTTCTACCATAATTTCCTCCTATAAAAAGTCAACCTGGAGGTCGACCAGTATACAATCTTAACCAACTACATTGGTTTACGCACTTTTCTTAGCCTTGGCTTTCAATTTCTTGTCCACCATCAAGTTAACATTAAACTCTTCTCCAGCTGCAAGCATGCACCAGACTATTTTTGATACTTTACGGGCGGTAGCAATGATGCTCTTACCGCTTCCCTTGTTGCTCTTCATAAC
>JAKPMS010000205.1 GCA_029548805.1 Spirochaetota bacterium
AACAACCATAAAGTGTATATACTCCGGTTTAGGCTGCAGGATTATCAGTACAGATATGTAGTCAAGAACAGGTCTTAAAATTACAGGTATGTTTTTTTTGTCCAAAAGCGGCTCTTCTCCGCTCATGGTGCATGAATACCAAACTTCCAGCTTCATTTCCTTGGCAAACGCGGATACAAGGGCAAACTGGTTTTCATCCACACGGGCAAAGTCATAGCCATCAACAATAAGGGCATCGGCTTCAAAGCCGCCTTCCGTAATCATGGCCCTAAGGGATTTTAAAATTTGTTCCGTGCTTATTCCCTGCTGGTTAAAGTTCATTATCACACGGTTTTTCATCAGTTCCTCAAATATGGGAGCTGCTTCCTCCATGTTTTTGCGTTTTATTATTTCCGAAAATATATTTTCATACCAAGAGATCACATAACTTGTATGTGCGGTAAAGGATACATGAATTACCTTTTTGTCCTGTAAAAACTTGTCCATGGCTAGCTGTACCAATACACTGGTCTTTCCTATGCCTTTTCGACTTGCTATTACGCCTATATTGCCAGCCTTGAGCCCGCCTTCTATACCGCGCTCAAGGATGCGCACAGGACTTTTTTTGATCAGTTCCTCTTTAAGCATGGTAACTCCTTAAAATATCAAAAATTTGAAAAGATGCAGCACATGCCTAAAAGCCTGGCAAAGGCCCATTGCATTTGCCAATACCCTGTCAGCAAATTATATGCCCAAAACAGTCATAAGGCAAACATGTCCTGCTTTACTGCTCCAAACCAAAGCTTAGCGGCCTTGTTCCTTTTTGCGCTTTTCTTCATATTCCTTGCGCAGCTGCTCGGATACACTGGTGGGCACTTTTGCATATTTAAGGAATTCCATGGAGAATTCAGCCTTGCCCTGTGTCATGGATCTAAGAACGGTGGAGTAACCAAACATCTCAAAAAGTGGCACTTCCGCTTCTACCCGGCAGAAAGCGGCTTCTTCTGTGCTGGCAGTAATAATTCCGCGACGCTGGTTTATGGATGCATATATGTTTCCCTGGAATTCGGACGGGCCCTCTGCACTAACCTTCATGACGGGTTCCAGTATTACCGGCTTGGCTTTTTCGTAGGCGTCGCGGAAGCCGCCTATGGCAGCCATCTGGAAGGCTATATCCGAAGAGTCTACCGGATGGCTCTGTCCGTCATTGATGACACAGCGTACATTGACCACTGGGAAGCCTATCATGCTGCCCCTTTTGATGGCTTCCTTAAAGCCCTTGTCACAAGAGGGGATAAATTCGCTGGGTATGGCCCCGCCTTTTATGGAATCCACAAATTCATAGGGCTGGTCTTCAAACGGTTCGATATACCCGGCAACCCTGCCATACTGGCCGGATCCGCCGGTCTGCTTTTTGTGTGTATAGTTAAACTCCGCCCTCTGGCTGATGGTTTCCCTGTATGCTACCTGTGGCATGCCTGTGCTTACATCGCACTTGTATTCGCGGCGCATGCGCTCAAGATAAACTTCAAGATGCAATTCACCCATGCCCTTTATAATGGTCTGATTGCTTTCAGGGTCTACATAAGTCTGGAAGGTAGGGTCTTCTTTTGTAAAACGATTGAGGGCCTTTGCCATCTGGTCTGAGCTTTTTTTGTCAGCGGGCTCTATGGCAAGAGAAATGACCGGCTCCGGCACAAACATGCTGGACATGGCATAATTGACCTTGGGATCGCAGAAGGTGTCTCCAGAAGCACAATCAATGCCGAACAGCGCTACAATGTCTCCTGGAGCCCCTTCACTTATGTCTGTCATGGAAGCGGCATGCATGCGCACAAGGCGCCCAACCTTGAACTTCTTGCGGGCCCTTGTATTCATGAGTTCATCGCCCTTTTTAAGGGAGCCCTGGTAAATCCTTACATAGGTAAGCTGTCCGTACTGGCCATCTTCCAGCTTGAAGCCCAAAGCTACAGTGGGCAGTTTTTCATCAGCCAGAAGGGCTACCTGCTCCTCGTTTTTGGACAGATCCAGGGCAAAGTTTTTGACCTCTGTCGGGTCCGGCAGAAAATCTGCAACACCGTCCAGCAGCAGCTGTACTCCCTTGTTTTTATATGCAGAACCCACAAATACCGGCACAAATTGCTGAGCTATGGTGCCCTTTCTTATGGCGGCCTTTATGAGTTCCGGAGTTTCAGTGCCTTCCAGATAGGCTTCCGCCAGTTCATCAGAAAACATGGAAGCTGAATCCAGCAATTCGTCCCTGTATTTCAGGGCATCCGTTTTTAAATGGGCAGGAATTTCCGCATACCTGAGAGTTACTCCCCCATCGCCATCAAAATAGACAGCCTTCATGTTTATCAGGTCTATGGCACCTTCCAATTTGTCTTCAAGGCCAATAGGTATGGTTACAAAGGCCGCATTCAAACCAAGTTTTTCAATTACCTGACTTTTAACCCTGTACGGATTTGCTCCGGTCCTGTCTGCCTTGTTAATAAAAATCATGCGGGGAACATTGTAGCGCTTAAGCTGCCTGTCAACAGTGAGGGTCTGGGATTGGACCCCTCCCACAGAACACAAAACAAGTACGGCACCGTCCAAAACCCTCAGAGAACGCTCCACTTCAATTGTAAAATCCACATGCCCCGGAGTATCAATAAGGTTTATGGTATAGTCCTTCCACTGGACGTTGGTTGCAGCAGAAGCTATTGTAATTCCGCGCTCTGCTTCCAGTTCCATGGAGTCCATGGTAGCTCCTACCCCGTCCTTGCCCCGAACCTCATGTACAGAATGTATCTTATTGCAATAAAACAAAATGCGTTCAGAAAGGGTTGTTTTGCCCGAGTCAATATGTGCGCTTATGCCAATATTGCGCATCTTAGAAATGTCAAAAGCCATGCTATTGCCTCTACCTTTGCATAGGGTATGCTTACAGCACCATAATGGCGCCATTTTCGAGTTACGTTGTAAAGTAAATATGGATAATCAGGATATGTAAATCATGCCCCTGTGATCTTGTCGTATTTCGCATAATCAACACTTGCTATTCTTTATACGCAAAATAGACGGTTTCTTGAAAAAACGTACTCTAAATGCAGTATAGTGATACTTAAACACAGAATCAAGTAGCCCTGCTATTAAATATTATATAGTTCCTGGAAGCTTAGTAATTATCCAATTCTATACTTTTTATGGTATGAACCGCTATGGCATATACAATACAGGGTATGGTTTTGGACAAATTTGTATTTGCCACGATTCTTCAAGGAACTATATAAAAATATAAGCCGAAATCGGGAATCGCCTGTCGCTGCCCAACATCCTTTTGGGCAGCTCCCGGCCGCCTCTCTTGCTTGCGGTGCGTCCATGCGCCGCAGTTTATAAAATTGCTCAATGTTTCGCAATTTTATAAACACGCGCGTTCGGTTCGATTCCCTCTTTCGGTTTATTATAAAAAAAGATTCTTTTTTTATAGCCGAAATCGGGAATCGCCTGTCGCTGCCCAACATCCTTTTGGGCAGCTCCCGGCCGCCTCTCTTGCTTGCGGCGCGTCCATGCACCGCAGTTTATAAAATTGCTCAATGTTTCGCAATTTTATTCGCACGCGCGTTCGGTTCGATTCCCTCTTTCGGTTTATTAAAAAAAAATCTTTTTTTTTAGCCGAAATCGGGAATCGAACCCGATACCTGCGCATTACGAGTGCGCCGCTCTGCCAAGTGAGCTATTTCGGCGTATTTAGCAGATACTATAGGAAATGGATGCATGCGGGCAATAGCCATTGGAATAGGGATATGTATAAGGGTTACTTTTTTCTCTTGGAATTAACAAAACGGGTAAAATCATTGATATTTTTTACAATAATTTTGTCAGCAAACAAGTCTATACGCCTTTGTTTGGCAAAATGACCCAGGAGAGCCTGAACATCCGAACTGTTCATGCCTGCCCAATGTGCAACATCATCTATGGTCACCCTGAACTCGCGCTTGTCTCCCTGTTCATCACCAGGATTGGATGTGCCCTGGGTTTCATCCAGCATAAGGAACACGTCAGCAATTTTTGCCTGCGGATCATCCAGGGTAAGTATCATAAAACGGCGTTTTTGATCATAAATGCGTTTTGTAAATACTTTAAGTAATTTAAGCGCTATTTGAGGGTTGCCCATCATTAAAATTTCAAAGTTGGCCCTGTTGAATTCCAGCACTTTGACTGTATCCAGCGCACTGGCTGTAGCCGAGCGGGGGGCTCCTTCCAGTATCGCCATTTCTCCAAAAATTTCTGGGGCGGACAATATGTCTATGTTTTTTTCTATATCTCCTACTATTTTTGTAATGCGCACCTTTCCTGTCTGTATAAGGTAAAAGCTGTCTCCAGGTTCATATTCCGAAAAGATTATCTCGCCAGGCTGATAAGTCCTGGCAAAACGTCCAAAACTGGCCAGATCTGCCATTTTTAAGCCCCTCCAAGCGCATTGAGCGCTTTTTTTGCCTTTATTCTGGCGCTGGAATCATCATCCGCACTCATGCTTAGCACCTTGCTGTAAAAAGCCTTGGCCTTGCCCTGATCCCCTTTCTTGTCCCAGGACTGGCCCATGATATACAACATGTCTGCCATATCGGGATGCTTGGGGTAGCTCTGTATAATGCCTGTAAAATGCTTGATGGACATGTCCCATTGTCCAATGGCAAACAGGCAGCGGCCCATGTCAAACTGCGCCTTGGCCAGATATTCGGAGCTGTCGCCCGATTCTGTTATGGTTTTGAATGCGCTAAAAGCCTCTTTGTACTTTTCCTGGGAAAAAAGGCTTACCGCGTTGTAATAGTCTTTTGCGGTATCCGAAAGGCTGCCGCCAGCTGATGGGCTAAAATCGGATGGAGCTGCAGGCGCGGGAGCAGGAGCCGAAGCAGACACAGCATTGTATGCTCTGCTCTTGTCATCAGACACGGAAGAACTGCTTAAAACAGGAGCAGGACCTTTTCCGTCACCATAACGTGACAGTGCTGTTTCCGCCGCTTCAAGGTAACGGCCGGCTTGTTCGGACATTTTGCCGGAGGGATAATATGTAAGATATCGGCCCAATACATAACGCGCCTGCGAATACATCCTGTTTTTAAGATAGTATTCTCCAGTTCTGTACAAACCGGTTTCCGCATTGAGGGCAGAGGGGTTGGACATAAGGTTTTCTACCTGTTTATGTATGAGTCTTAGCTGGTTGGAGAAAACCTTAAGCATTTTTAATATTATTCTGGTGTTGGAAGTAGTGAACACTTCAAACTCGGGAACAGTAAATGCCAGTACATTGGCATCTTCCAAAACAACGGCGTTTTCTTCCCTTGGATAACGCCCCAGTGCACTTTTTACTCCAAAAAACTCCCCTGTTTGGATGACTTCCCTTATCAGCTTGCCTGTTTCTATGTCATTGTAGTTAAGGCTTACTTTGCCGCTCTGGAGTACAAATACTTTATCAGCTATATCACCCTGAAAATAAATGACTGAATTGCTTCGGTAACTACCTGCTTTGGGCATTGTCTCCTCATATAAACCGTTTTACACAGTTGAGCTGTGTCAGGTCATTATAGCATTAAAAACCAATTTTTACCATATTCCGGCGAACAGTCTTTTTAGCAGTCAAATGGCAGAAACTCCAGCTGCTTTTTGAAGCCTACGGCTTTTCTTATATCCTTATACAGCTCTGACGGTTTGCCTTTAACAAACACGGATCGTCCGTCCATTTTTACTGTATCAAATTCTTCCTGTGAGGGAATCAGATCCTCAAAACGCTTTTCAGCCAGTACGGGTTTCCCGGCTACAGACAAAAACTGGATATCCTGCATTTTCAAATTGGCCAGGTTTTCGTACGGGTCATCATGGCTGGCCTTTGTTATAAGAATATCGGCCAATTTCCCGTTTTCCAGACTGCCGGTTTTGTCTGCCATCCTGAATGCCTTTGCCGGATTGATAGTAACCATCCTGAACAGGGTGCTGGCAGGCAAATCCTCTCCGTACATTTTTCTGTACATCTGCCTGCCAAACCTCATTTCTTCCAGAAGGTTTACGGAACCTGTTGCGGTGGAGTCAGTACCAATGGATACATTTATGCCAGCCTCAAGAAACTTTTTGATCTTGCATGTAACATTGAACATAAAATAATTGGATGCCGGGCACCATGATACCGAAGCGCCGGCTTTAGCCGCCTTTTTAATATCCTGGTCCGAAAAACCGATGCAGTGTATAAATACACAATGGTCATCCAGGCACTTGAGCCGCTCCAGTATGCCTATGCCGTCCATGGATTCCGGATCAAAGCCTTCTTCCAGATGTGTGATATAAGGCCAGTTGTGTTCTACAGCTCTTTTATGTTCAATTTCTATTCCGTCACCCCACTGAAGATCAAAAGAAGAGCATTCATGTGACAAGCTATAGTTTTCTATGGCTCTTATTGGCAGTCTTGGCAGATAAGCCCCGTTTATTTCATGGGGAAAGTGGTCATTAGCTGTGGCTACTCCGGAAAACAGGTTTTTGTAAGCAGACAGAAAATACATTTGTTCTACACTTATGTTGGCGCGTTCTTCAAAAACGGCAGACGACTTAAGGTCCGCATCCCATGGAGCCCAGTTCAAATAAAAGTTGTCTTTTTTGGGGCCTACTCTTGGCAAATAGTTCCCTCTGAAATGATCGTGAATATTGATCAGAGCCGGATAAATATAGGATTCACCCTTTAAATCATATACCAGAGCTGTCTTTTGTTCTGCTATTCTGTCTCCTGATACAGAAAGCATTGCCCTAGGTTTTATACTGTCAACGCTTACCTGATCAGCGTTTATAAACGAATAATCAGTCACATGCGGCCTTCCTGACCTCGGTATGGCTTATATTGCTTTACAGCCCGTAACCGATAACGCTATTTTTATTCTTATTATATTTCGGCTTATCCGCCACTTTTATTTACCTTTAACAGCTTTAATGCTTCTACAATGCTTATAATATAGCATTATTGTTGTAAAATATATTGTTATTACATTAGAATACTATAAATAGGGAGTAATTAACATAAAATTAATATTTCTGCCAGAATATATTTGCAATAAATCGGCTTTTTGCATAAAAAATCATACCGGCTTATAGCAATTGGATCCATTGCGGCTCCCCTAAAACATATATCTGGTATTATGCTGCCATGGCTTTGTTAAGGAAAAATGCAAGATGAATATAAATGAATATATGCAAATATCCCGTGAAAGCGGAGCTTACAGGGATATTGAACTGGATATTCTGGAAGAAACGCTCCGGATCTGGAAGGAAAACCCCGGAGTAAATTTTGAAATTATCGAATTGAGGGACGGGTCCATTCTGGCCGGTTTTTGCCTTTACAATAAAATTCCGCATACCGATTTTTCTTTTGACATTATAAGCTTTATTGTTGGCAGGGATTATAAAAACAAACCGGTAGGTATAAGGCTGCTTGAGCTGTTGGAAGAAAACCTGGTTCAAAACCGGCATTATTCCATAATCAGAGTTGAAACATCCTGTATAAAGGAACAGGCTTTGGGGGACAATTTCTTTTTGGATTCGGGTTTTCAGATGCTTGGCCATATTCCTTCTTTTTATGACAGGGATAATGACTATTTTATTTATATTAAAGCTGTATTCCCTCCTAAAAATGAAGCCCTGCCCGACAACATGGAAAAAAGCTCCGAGTCCGGCCTGGATGAGTCAGACGGGATGAATCCTGAATGATAATAGGCGCAATAGAAGCTGGCGGCACAAAGTTTGTTGCGGGACTGCTAAAAAGCGATAAAGCTGTCAATGCTTCCGGACCAATAGCCCCGGAAGTTTTAAAATTGGCATCCTTTCCAACTACCAGTCCCAAAGAAACCGTAAGCATTGTATGCCAATGGTTCCGGGCCAAGCTTCCTTCAAACGGCTCATTGGAACTATTGGGCCTGGCCAGCTTTGGCCCGCTGGCCGGGCGCATTGGCCAAGCCGGCTGGGGCAGGCTTGGCCCCACGCCCAAGCCTGGCTGGTCCGGCTTTGACCTGGCGGGAGCGCTGGAAAAGGAGCTGGGAGTAAAAGCGGCCGTAGATACAGACGTAAATGCGGCTGCCCTGGCTGAGGGCTTATGGGGCGCAGGCAAAGGCCTTTCTGACTATGTATATGTTACGGTGGGCACAGGCATAGGCGCCGGAATTGTGTCTGGGGGCAAGCTTGTTCATGGTGCGGGGCACCCGGAAGCGGGGCATGTCCCAGTACCAAGGGAACAGGGCGACAAGTACCCCGGCTGCTGCCCCTTCCATGCTGACTGCCTGGAAGGCATGGCATCGGGACCGGCCGTAGCAGGCCGCTGGGGCAGCGCTCCGGAAAAATTGCCGCCGGACCACCCTGCCTGGGCTCTGGAAGCAAAATACCTGGCCTCCGGCTTTTTGCCCTTTGTGCATATTCTGGCCAGCGAGCGCATAATTCTGGGGGGCGGGCTCGGGTCCCTGCCATGGCTGATGCCCATGATAAAAAAAAGCCTGTCAGAGAAACTTGCCTCCTATACTCCAAGGCTTGACACAAGCCATGCCATGGACAGCTTTATAAGCAGCCCGGGCCTTGGCAGCAAAGCCGGAATTTTGGGTGCAGCTGCCCTTGCTTTGGCTTATAGTCTATAAAAGTAATATCCCTTTTAGTTTGAGGAGGGTTTGACATGAAACACCCCGCTTCAGCCAGAATTTTGCTGGTGCTGGTGCTTATTGCCTCTTTGCCACTTATGGGTTCGGCATCATTTACCGTTTTTGATCCGGAGCTTGCATTACCGGAGGGAGCCTTTGCAGTAATAAGCATTTCCAGCCCAGCCATCCTTTTGTCCAACGTTCAGGCTTTTCTGGAAAATTCCGGTTTTCAGGAAGCAGCACAAAGCTTAAAAAAAGCTATATCCGAAATGCTTGAGCCACTGGAAGCAGAAGGCAAAGAGCTGGCCCAAGGAATTGATTTTGCAAAAACCTTTGTCATGGCTCTTTATCCGGAAGAAAGCAACGAGCCCGCAACTGTAATGTTTTTGCCCGTAAAAAACAGTCTGCCAGATTATAAAAAAACTGCCATGCTGGACTCCTTAAGGACCAACATGACAGACCCTAAACTTAAGCTGGATGACAGCTATCCGGGTTACATCGCAATCGGCCTAGGCTCCAGCCCCGGGCTTGGATATGGCAAAGTACCAGTCATGAGCTTTGAAAAATCCGCCAGACTGCCGCTGTCCGGTATAAGCCTGTGGCTGGATACCAAAGTGCTGGCAAAGCAGTTTTCTGGCATTTTGGACAGCCTGGAATCCATTATGGATTCAATACAGGGCAAAGACTACAATGGCTGGGATTATTGGCATTACAACAAAAATTCGTATGAAGAATCGGAATATGCTTACCCCGAAGAAGACTACGAAGAAGACTATGACTGGGAAGAGCTGGAAAGCGACGACTACAACGATATACCGGATTTGGACAAGTCTACGGACTTGCACGGCTATCCATTTGGTCATGCCGAGCTTGACGAAGAAAGCCAGCCAGAGAATAGCGGACTTGGCCAATATTCATCTGTAATAGAAAATGCCGCTTCCGAGCTGGCCGGCATTAAACTGGTCTTGACCATCCAGAAAGACAGGGCATGGTTCAACATGGAACTTAATCCGACTGCTGGAAGCTGGCTGTCCAGACTGGCTTATGAAGCAACCAAGGGAGAAACTTCTCTGCCCTGGCTCAAATACTGCAAAGCCGACAGCCTTTTGTCCTGGGCTTGGTCCATGCCGCAAAGCTGGTACCAGCCCCTGCTGGAAGGGCTAAAGAACGCAGTATTGGCCGCGAGTTGGCTGGAAGAAGAACAGCTTGGCATTGTGTCCGCCCTAGGTCTTGGCATGGGATCAAATGGCGCAGGTTCATTAAAACTGAAGCCAAGCCCCGAACTTGTTCAGGCTTTAAGGGACAAAGTCGAACTGGACGACGAAAAAGCCGTTGAACTTGTTTCCAAAGGGCTTGGACTGGAATTGGCCAGCACTCTGGAACTGAAGGACAGACAGGCTTTCAGGGATGGCATTGCGGATTCATCAAAAATACTAAGCAAAGAACTATCCAGGGACTTGCCGGAAGAAGAAGGCCTGAGACTCCGCCTGGATCGCAGTACCGGTATAATTTCGGGCTTGCCCTATGACAAATACAGCTTTGTTGCGGAAGCAACAGACGAAAATGTCCGTTTTGGCACAAAGGGACAGCTTCTTTCCGGACTGCTGGAATCGCTTGTAAAACCCGTATATGTTTACAGCGGCGACAAGGTTTATATGGGCCTTGGCAGCCCTGCAGAAGTAGCGTCGTCTGCCGGCATATTGAAAAAAAACAGCCTGGATACAGAGCCAAGCTTTAAGGCCATGCGGGCAGGCATGCCCCCAAGTGCCAGAGCCATGCTGTATGTATCCACCAAAGAACTGGCAGGGCTTTTCATGAAGCTAAATCCGGTTAAAAAGCCAAGCTACGCTTTTGATATAAAAGCTCTATCCGGCCTGTTGCTGTGGCTGGACGCAGAGCCGGGCAGACTGGGAATCGGATTTGGCACAGGAGCAGAAGACATAAAGGCAGCAAAAACCCTTTTTAAAGATTAACTAGTTCTTCGAACCTTTGAGACAATTGCTTTTTACACAGCATATAGTATGAACAAAACAGTTGTATACTATATATGGTATCGTTTTTAGCAAAACAGGCTTTGCCTCAAAGGTTCGAAGAACTAAATAAAGATTAAAAGAATTTTTTACAGCAGGCAGCTGAAAAACAGCTGCCTGCTGCGTATCACTTGTCAGCTGCCTACTCTTATGCGCCTCCATATATCGTTGTACAGCTTTAACGTTTCCCGCCCAAGGTTTTCTTTTAATGTGCTGTTGTCCAGGGCTTCAAATTCATAGCTGGGCCGGACCTGCATAAGAGCCCTTGCAGGAATGTTGGGAGATGGCAGCATCAAATAATCTGCCACCCTGGCAGCTATATCCGGCCTTAGCATGTAATCTATGAATTGATATGACTCATCCAGATTTTTGGCTCCCTTTAGTATGCAGAAATTGTCAATATACATGGGAGTTCCTTCTTTGGGAAAGAAAAAGTCCACCTCGTCCCACCTGCTTTCTGGGTATTCCAGAAACACGTTTTCTGCATAACACTGCACCACCCAGAACTCGCCTGATGCAAAACCTTTGGCAAAGGATTCCGCATCAAACTTGACCAGATTGGGCTTCCAGCGTTCAACCACCAGCCTGGCTTCTTCCAGCTTAGCCGGGTCGGTTTCATTAACCGAATAGCCAAGATAATCCAGGGCCGCGCCCAGGACTTCTCGCATGTCATCCAGCATGGTCATGCGGCCTTTCAGGTCCTGCCTTTCAAAAATGTTGTAGCTGTGTTCGTAATTGACTACCTTTTTTTTGTTTACGGCAATTCCTGCCGAAGCCATCATAAAGGGAACAGAGTATTTGTTTCCGGGATCAAATTTTATACGATTTATGGCAGAAGGGTCCAGGTTTTTAAAGCCCGGCAGCCTGGTCATATCCAGGGGTTCCAGCAGTCCGTCATCTATCATTATGGACACGTGGTCTCCTGTAGGAACCACTATATCAAAACCCGCCCCGCCAGCCGTAATTTTGGAGTACATTTCTTCATTTGAAGAATAGGTGTCCACAATAACTTTTATGCCTGTTTCCTTTGTAAAGTCGCTGATCACATCGTCAGGGATATAATAAATCCAGTTAAAAAGATACAGCTTTTGTTTGGGACTGCCGCAGGAAGCAAGGCCCATGACCAGAATTGCCATAATAATAACAAACAGTGCTTTTTTCACATGCCTCTCCTTTACTATTTGCTCGGGAACCAGGGGCAATTTCTATTTTGCCGCTATATGTTTAAGAAAGTTTCTTGTTGACCAGGTTAGTACTATGGTACCCAGTATCATTACAACGGACAATGCATTTATTACCGGTGATACACCAAAGCGTATTGCAGAGTATACATAGAGGGGCAGGGTTGTAGCCCCGGGCCCGGTAACAAAAAAGGTTATTACAAAATCCTCAAGCGACAGGGTTATTGCGGTCAGAAACCCTGATACAATACCGGGGGTGGAAATTGGCAAAATAACCCTGAACAGAGCCTGCCGGGATGTAGCACCTAGGTCCCTGGCGGCTTCCACTATGGAAAAGTCAAAATCTTCAAGCCTTGCAAGCACCAGTAAAAAAACAAAAGGCAGATTAAAGCTGACATGTGCCACAAAAACCGTAAAAAGGCTCAGCTGTATGCCCACTCCGGCAAAGAACACCAGAAGGGACACGCCTATAATGATTTCCGGCAAAACCATGGGCATAAAGCTTAAAAGACGCAAATAGGAACGCGTTGGAAAGCGGTACCAGTTAAATGCAATAGCTCCAAGAGTGCCTATTACAGTGGAAACAAAAGCGGAAGAAATGGCCACTATGGCGCTGTTGGCAAAAGCCCTCCATAGCTGGGGAGAAGCTGTAAACAGCTTTACATACCAGCGCAAAGAAAAGCCTGTCCAGCTGCCGGACTTGGATTCATTAAACGAATATATTACAAGAACAAGAAGCGGCAGGCTAAGAAATATTATAGTCCCCATAAAAACCGCTTTGGAAAAACTTGAATGCTTTCTCATGCCATGACTCCAATAGCGGCAGCATCGGGTTCTTTTACTGTCTTTTTGCTTTCTTCAGCAGTCCCCGCGTTTATCCGCATAAGAATCAAAACCCCCAGCGTAGTTACTGCGGTAATAACCAGTGAAATGGCAGAAGCTAGAGGCCAGTTGCGATTTTTTGTTAGCTCGTCCGCTATAAGGTTGCCAAGCATGTACGACTCTGTACCCCCCACCAGCAATGGCACTGCATATGCGCCAAAAATTGGTATAAAGGTAAACAGAAAGGCTGTAAGAATACCGCCCTTTATGTTGGGCATCAGCACTTTGTTAATGGCTTCAAGCTTGGTAGCTCCCAAATCCCTTGCAGCTTCCAGCAGGGAAAAGTCAAACTTGTCTATGGTGGAATAAAGGGGAAGTATGGCATATGGCAAATAGGAGTACACCAGCACCAGAACCACGGCTCCATGATTGTACAAAAACCGTATGCTGTCCTTGGTT
>JAKPMS010000001.1 GCA_029548805.1 Spirochaetota bacterium
CGCTTGTGTCTATGTAACCCAGCTTGCTGTATTTGTACCCCCCTGTGGCGCCCTGATATTGGAACACAGCTGCCCTGCCATCCTGAAAGGAATAGGCCTCATAAAATTGCAGAGGAATTACCTCGTTCCCCTTTGTATCAATAAAGCCGAATTTGGGCTCATATTTAAGCCTATTGCCGCTTTTCATAACTATGCTTGTTTCTGTTCCCACGGACTCGCTGTACGCTACTCCGTCTCCGTTCATAATGGCATTGACCACATCAGGCCCATCTATTGCCACTCGCATAAGGCCGTCATAAACAATGGTTCCGCTGGCAGCAGAGTCGTATTTGTAAGGGGTGATAAGCTTGCCTGTAGTGTCAATATAGGCAGCAGCGCCCTTGGCTTTGCTGTATACTTTTGCAATGCCTTTGGAAAACCTTTCTGCAGAATCAAACTGTGCCTTGATAAGCACGTTTCCCGACTGATCCATGTAACCTGCAAGGCCCTTCTCTGTATAAACTGACCAGCTTTCGCCTGTAGCATCCATATCCTGGCTGGCCAGCCGGCTGGCCGGGAGAAACCTAAACTCCGCATGATTGGGAGCATCCAGCTTTTCATGCGTCCATATAATGATGGGGGTTCCGTCAGCATTTTTCTCTCCGGATGCGTTTACAAGCATTTTTAAGGCTTCTGGCGGGCGCAAGCTGAAAAGATCCGGGTTTACCGTGTTAAAGTTGGTAGCTTCCCAATATATAAGCCAGGTATATGGGCTGTTTACAGCCTTAAGCCTTGTGCCATTCTGTCTTGTGCCATCCAGGCCCAAATACCTGCCATCCTTCAACCTTAATGTATATTTGCTGCCTCCCTTGCTTTCTACATAATAGGCCTCATTGGCAGAAAGGTTGCGAAGCTCTGCAGCCCCCGACTTTGTTATGTTAAGGTAATTGTACATGCAGCGAAGATAATACCAGCCGCTTGTTATGGTTCTTTCTGTTGTCCACTCCCTGGCAAAGGCCCGTCCGGGTGCCATGACGCCAACAAGTAGCATAGCCAGAAGCAAAGCAAAAAGCCTCTTTTTCATTTCTTGTTCTTCCTTTTAATTATGTTTTAGTGCTACGCCAATTAGTTTATAGTATCCATTGGACTTTGTGAATAATAATAAAGGGAAGGGAGAAGTCATTTATGAGTTACTCTATCAAGCACAAAATGCATATTTTTAAGAAGGCCTTTCCTTCAAATAGCAAGCCGCTAGGAGACCCTGTGCGCACATAGTTTTTGCAAGACTTCAGAAGTTTGTTCCATATAGTGTTTGTTAATTAGTACTTTATATAGTATTGTATAGAGTAAGGAGAATAGTATGATTACACAGATAAGTGCAAATGAGCTAAAAATTAAAGGCATTTCTGTAATAGAGGAGCTTGTTGGCGAAAACAAAGGAGTAATTGTAACGGTCCGTGGTATAGAAAAATACGTAATTCTCCCTTTAGAAGAATATAATAACTTGCGAGAGTATGAACTGGAAGCTGCTATTCAAGAAACCAAGAAAGATATAGCTGAAGGAAGATACTACGAGGACTCAATTGGGGATCATATAGATCGCATAAGCAATGTTTAAGCTTGTCTACACATATACATATGAAGAAAAAGCAAAAATATTTCTAAAAAAACATCCAGATATAATAAAACAGTATAGAAAAACCTTGGAGCTTCTTGAACTAAATCCGCATCACCCATCATTGCGTTTACATCAGTTTAAAACCGCTTCCTACTTGCTGTATTCAGTATCGATAAACCTAAGCTACAGAATATCTCTTGAACTTTTAGTAAACGAAAAAGAAATAATTCTGATAAGCATTGGTGACCACCAGGAAATATATGGTAAAAAGTAATATAAAGGGCCATATAAATTTCATTAAAAGATGTTTTGCATAGGCAGCTTTACAGCAGCTTTTTTTTATTCCTGGGCGTTCGCTTTTGCGCAGATGCGAGAAGCGGGCAGGCCAAAATTTCCCCTTAATACCAACCTTTTTCTTTTGCTGTGAGCAGCTTCCAATAAACCTTTTTCTTTTGCTGCGAGCAGCTTCCAATAAACCTTTTTCTTTTGCTGTGAGCAGATACTAGAAGAAAAGCCCCTTGGCGAGCCGAGCATGCTTTTTGCATGTTAGGCGAGACAAGGGGCTTTTCGACAACGTAGATGCCACAGCAAAAGAAAAAGCCCGGCGACGACCTACTCTCCCGCTCTCGCAGTACCATCGGCATAAGAGAGCTTAACTTCCGTGTTCGGAATGGGAACGGGTGTGGCCTCTCCATTATAGTCACCGGGCAATGTTTACTAATTAATAAAAAACATTACACAAAAAGGG